>DASSOO010000145.1:0-2362 GCA_035700455.1 Gammaproteobacteria bacterium | reverse complement strand
CGCCGTTTGCGAACGGATTCTCGCCGGCGTCGGGGAAAAACTTGCCCGGATTAAGAATTCCGTGCGGGTCGAATTGCTGCTTGATTTTCTTCATCAGCGCGAGTGTTGCGGGTTCGATTTCAAGCGCTACGAAATCGCGTTTCTCCAAACCGACGCCGTGTTCGCCCGATAGCGTCCCGCCGAGCGCGAGTACCGTCTCGAAAATTTCCCGGAGGCAAGGCTCGACGGCGGCCATTTGCGCCGCGTTGCCTGGATCGACCAGCAGGTTGACGTGCAGGTTGCCGTTGCCGGCGTGGCCGAAGTTGACGATCGTAATGCCGTGCTCAACACCGAGCGCTTCCAGCCGCGCGACGAGTTCGGCCATCCGCGATACCGGTACGACGACATCCTCGTTGATTTTTTTCGGTGCGATCTTGCGCAGCGCGGGCGACAGCGCCTTGCGCGCCTGCCACAGCGCCGCACTTTCAGCCGCGTCGCGCGCCGCGCGAATTTCGACCAGGCCGTCGCCGGCCGCGGCCGTGCGCACGGCTTCGACTGCATAGCCCAACTGGGTTTCGGCGCCGTCGACCTCTATCAGCAGCATCGCGCCCGCGCCTTCGGGTAAGTCCGTCTGCGCGTAGTCGCGGATCATGCCGATCGCGCGGTGGTCGATGAATTCAAGCACGCACGGCGTAACCGGCTGCGCCATGATGCGCGACACGGCCGCCGCGGCCGCGGCCACATCCGCGTAGACCGCGCGCAGGCTGCGCACCGCCGGCTGGCGCGGCGTGATTTTCAGTGTCGCTTCGGTAATGACCGCGAGCGTGCCTTCGGAGCCGATCAACAGCCGCGTCAGGTCGTAGCCGACGACGCCCTTGGTCGTGTAGACGCCGGTGCGCAGATCGTGCCCGTCACCGGCCACCGCGCGCAGGCCGAGCACGTTATCGCGCGTGGTACCGTACTTGACCGCGTGCGGCCCGCCGGCGTTGCAGCCGAGATTGCCGCCGATGGTGGAGTAGGCCGCGGAGGTCGGATCCGGCGGCCAGAAAAAGCCTTCGGCCCCTGCCGCCTGTTGCACGGCCGCGTTGGTTGCGCCGGCCTCGACGACCAGTGCGCGATTCGCGCCATCGACCCTGACGATACGATTCATGCGTTCCATCGCCAGCACCAGCCCGCGCGCGACCGGCACCGCCGCGCCCGTGGTCGCACTGCCGAGCCCGCGCGCGACCAGCGGCACCTTGTGCTCGCCGCACAACCTGACGATCGCAACGACTTCATCGTGGCTCGCCGGCCACGCCACTGCTTCCGGCAGCATCTGCCGCCGGCTGTTGTCGTAACCGTAAGCCCAGCAGTCCGCCGGATCGGTGACGAGATCGCGTTCGCCGACGATGGCGGCGAGGTTTGCAAGGAAAGCTGGAGTGACGGAGCTGGTCATTCGGGACCGGTCAACGGCATGTGCAGTCAGTCTGCTTTTTCACCGAACAAGTGCGCGTCGATCAAATCACACAAGCAGTGAAGCACCAGCAAGTGCACTTCCTGAATGCGTGCGGTCGATTCGGCGGGCACCCGGATTTCGACATCGCCGTCGGTAAGCGCCGCACCGATCTTGCCGCCGTCGCGGCCGGTAAGTGCAACGACACGCAGCTCGCGCGCGTGCGCCGCTTCAATCGCGCGCAGCACGTTGACCGAGTTACCGCTGGTCGAAATCGCAAACAGGACGTCGCCCTTACGGCCGAGCCCGGCGACCTGCTTGGCAAAAATGTCGTCGAATGAATAGTCGTTGCCGATGGAGGTCAGCGTCGACGAGTCGGTGGTGAGTGCCACCGCGGCGAGCGGCGGACGTTCGCGCTCGAAACGGTTCAGCAGCTCGGCGGCGAAGTGCTGCGCGTCGGCGGCCGAACCGCCGTTGCCACAGCTCAGCAACTTGCCGTCCCCGACAAGCGCGTCGGCCATGGTCCGCGCGCCGCGTTCGATAACCGGCACGAGCACGTCGCGGGCGCGCTGTTTAGTCGCGATGCTCGCGTCGAACAGTTCGCGAATGCGCACCGCAGCGTTCATGCGAGCCCCCGTGTCTGGAATGCATCGGGAATCCAATCGACTTGCATCGCGTCTCCTTCGACGGCAACTACGTCAAACCGCGCCGGCCGCTCACGGTGCTGGGGATGCTTTTGCAGAAAATGTCCCGCGGCACGAATCAGTTTTTGCTGCTTGCGTGCGTCGACGGTCGCGGCGGCGACGCCATAGCGGCGGCTTGCACGATAACGCACCTCGACGAACGCAAGCGTCGCACCGTCTTCGCAAATCAAATCGATTTCGCCCAGTGGGCAGCGGTAATTCCGCACGATGAGCTTGAGACCGCGGCGCTTGAGCGCTTCGAGTGCAG
>DASSOO010000144.1:0-7424 GCA_035700455.1 Gammaproteobacteria bacterium | reverse complement strand
CTGAACGATTACGAATTTACCTGCTTGCAGGATGCTAGCAAGTTGCACCTGATCATGATCTGGGTATTGGCGAGCCAGCATAAGAACTGCCTGCCTTTCGATGCCGAATGGATTGGGCGCACGATTCATGCCACTGAACCTGTCGATCTGGAAGCGCTGGAACGCTCTGGATTTATCTTAAAAATCAATTCCGTAGCGAACGGCGAGCAGGATGATAGCGAACCGCTATCAGACGGTGAGCAAGATGCAGACGACAGAGACAGAGACAGAGACAGAGACAGAGACAGAAATAAGAAACCTGCGCCGCGCTCTGCGAGCGCGTCGCCGAACGACGATGACCCGGTTTTCATTTCGCTGCCGTTGATCGACAAAACCGAATTCGACGTGACCGAGAGGCAGGTATCCGAATTCGAATCGTTGTACCCGGCACTGGATGTGCGTCAGGTGCTACGGAACATCGTCGGCTGGAACCAGACGCACCCGAAAAACCGGAAAACGCGCAGCGGCGTATTGCGGCATATCAACGGCTGGCTGGCGCGAGAGCAAAACCGCGCGCCGACCGGCAAGACGCGTAATTCCGGCCCCGCGTTGCACGGCGACCGCGACTACGGATCCGGCGAACGTGAGTTTTATCGCAACGGGGGCAATGCATGACGTTCCGCAAAACCCTCGACGGCCTGCCGAACGAGCCGGTGTTGTCGCTTGACGAGTTGCGGCAGCCGCTACCGGCCGATACGGAAGAGGCGCGCCAGATTCAAGCGGACCGCTGGGCCCGCGCTGTAACCGATGCCGGTATCGCTAAACGCTTCGCCTCGACGACGTTCGACGCCTACCGCGCGCCGACGCCGAAGCAGGCGCATGTGCTGGAAGCTTGCCGGGCATATGCCGATGAATTCGAAGCGCGCCGCGAGACCGGTGCCGGCATGATCCTCTGCGGCGGCGTCGGCACCGGGAAAACCATGCTCGCGTCGGCTATCGGCCTGACAGTGCTGCGCGCCGGCTACAGCGTCGCCCTGGTGAGTGTGCTGGGGTTGTTGCGCCAGATTCGCGATACCTACCGGCGCGATTCCGGGGCCACTGAAAACGCGATTATCCAGCGCTTCGCGTCCGTCGATCTGCTGGTGCTGGATGAAGTCGGCGTGCAGCGCGGCACCGATGACGAGTTAATCCAGATTTTCGAAATCCTCAACGCGCGCTACAACGACGTTCGGCCGACGTTGCTGTTAAGCAACCTGACACTGACCGAACTGCGCCGCTACATCGGCGAGCGCGTTATCGACCGCATGCGCGAAGACGGCGGCAAGCTGCTGATATTCGATTGGGACAGCGCAAGGGGTCGGTCATGAGCGTCGAATTGTTCACCTGCCCGCGCCACGCCGGCAACCTGCGCTTGATGCCGGCGTCCTGCGCCGCCATGTGGCAGAAAGCCACGCACGCGAAGCCGGAGGACCGGCTGTTTCCGTGCCGCGGCTGCGAAATCGGCGCGCGCCACGCCGGCCACGATCCGGATGAGGCGTGCGGGCGGTTGCCGGCGGAATCCATCTGCGCCCGCTGCCATCGTCAGCCGCGGCGGTTTGTCTACGGCCGCATCTGCGTGAGCTGCTTCAACCGCCAGCAGGAATGGCTCAAGGGCCGCAACGCCAAGGGCCGACCGCCGATGTTCCTGCCGGCGTTGTCGACGGTGCGCCTCGCGTACATGGAGCGCGGCGCCCGGCACGCAGTGGCGGTTGATCATGTCGCTAACCCGCTGGAAGCCGTGTTGTCGATCGTGCACCAGGCCGGCAAGCGCATGGCATTTACCCGCTCGCCCGAGGTCGCGCTGGTGAGGGTCGCGTAATGCAGCGGGCCATGACCGAAAGCGCCGGACCCAAGCATCGCGAGTCGCGCGCGCAGCGGGCGCTGTTCCGCTGGATCCGCAAGCAGGGCGCGCTACTGCCCGGTCTCGGCCTGGCGTTCGCGATTCCGAACGGCGCCTACCTGCAGGGCGACAAGCTCCAGCGCGCGAAGCGCTGGGCGCAGCTCCGGGCCGAGGGCGCGCGCGAAGGCGTGTCCGATGTTTTCCTGCCGGTTCCGCGCGGCCGGTATCACGGCCTGTGGATCGAAATGAAGGCCGAAAAGCCTCACAACTCCGCTGTCTCCAAGGAACAGCGCGAGTGGCTGCAGGCGATGCGCGAGCAGGGTTATCAGGCTGGCGTCTGCTACGGCAAGGATGAGGCGATGGCTGCGATTCTGGATTACTACCAGCTGGGGCCGTTCCATGTCTGACGCACCCTTCGTTATCCCCGACAAAGAAGGCGATCTGTCGCCGTACATGATCTATGACCGGCTGGTGAAGTTACCGGAGTTCGGGCATTTGCTGGAAGGCGAGGCGGTTGTTGATTTCCTGCTATCCGCCGCGCCGGTAGTTCAGGCGAAGAAACAGGTGCTGGGGGCCTGCCACCTGCCAATGGTGCAGGGCAAGCTGCGCGGCGTATTCCTCTGGATGCTCGAGCGAACGCTGGACCGCATGCCTGACTTCCTGGTCACGCTGGATATGGAGTTCTGGGCAGAGGTTGACGACCGCCAGCGCGAAATCCTCGTCTACCACGAAATGAAACACATGATCCACGACACGGATCGTGACGGCGAGCTGCGCTTCGACGAAGACGGCAACCCGATCTGGGCCTTGATCGGCCACGACATTGAAGAGTTTACCGACACCGTTGCGCGTTACGGCGCGTATTCAGAAGAACTGCAGGTTTTTCTTTCCGCCGCCGGGCGAAAGGAGGGTAACGATGGCTGAAATCCGCGAAGGCGACCGTGTGATCTGCAAGGACCGCCACGGCAATCACCGGGCCACCGGCCGGGTCATCGGCCGCAAGACGAACAACGGCTGGTGGCAAGTGCGTATCACGCACCGGTACCCGCCGTTCATCGTCAATTATCCGCCCGAGCAACTGGAACTGGAGGTGCGGCGATGAAGGTGGTGTGGAACTCGGCGCCGCGATGGCAGTCGCCCAATACCCGCGTCGGGCCATGCGAGTGGTGCGGCACGGTCGATCATCGACTGGTGCGTGGCGAGTGCCCGGCATGCCGGGACAAGCGACTCCGGCAGGCGATGGGTCGGCAGCAACAGCGGGCGCTGCAGGGATGAGCGAGCATCCGATCATTGCTGAATTCGGCGCCTTCGTGCGCCGTCCGAAACCGCTGGCCACCGGCGTCAAGGCGCAGCTGTTCGCAGAGAACGGGCCGGACGCCGACGCCGTCATGGGGTTGGGCCGCACGTTCTATCAGGATGCGCTGGTCGCGGTTGAACTGGATTTCGACGATCAGCCGGGCGCCGGATTCGACGCCTATATCCGCCGGCCGGAGCCGACCGTGAGCGGCATGGTCGCGGTGTTCTTCGGCGAGAACGGCGAAGCTGCCGACATGATGACCGCGCTGGGCCTGAGCCGCTATCTGGACCGGCGGGCGCATGTGCGCGTGCGGCTGGTGCAGGACGCCGACGGTCGCGACGTCGGGAAGAAAAAGCAGAAGGGGCCGCACTCCGCCGACGCGCAAGCGCTATGGCGTTCCTCGTTTTTCCGCAGCGAACGGGTGTGGCAGGCGATCGGAACCGACGCCGAATTCCTCGACTGGCTGAAAACGCAGCCGTGCTGTGTCTCAACGAAAGAGTACGGGCCGCACGACGGCGACATCGTGCCGGCGCACGTGCGCCGCATCGCCAACGGTGCCGGTACCGGCCACAAACCTGAATTTTCCGCTGTCGCGCTGTGCGACAAGCACCATTCCCGCGCCCAGCACCATAAGGGCGAGTCCGCCGTCGGCGGCAAGGAATTTTTCGATACCCAGCGCCTGCGCCATCTGCAGAGATGGGCGTGGGACAAGCTGGTTTCTGACTTGGGCTTCACCTCGATGACGCATGTGCCGCCGCTGGCGGTCGCCCGCTGGGCGGCGTCGAAGGGGCTGGAGTCTTATCTGCCGCTGGAATATAGCCTGGCGGCGTTTGAAAGAGTGGGATAGGAGGAATCAATGGCAGTGCAAGATACAAGCCTGCTGGCGTATCAGACGTTGTTCTGCAACGGCCGTGGCCAGTCTTCGGCGCTCAAGATTCTGAAGGCGATGCGGCCGGGCCGAAAGTACACGCAGGCGCAGTTGGAAAAAATCACCGGTATGCGCTCTTGCTCCGTGTCCGGACGGCTCAATGAACTTGTCGGTCGCAAGTTCGTGCACCGGGAAACCGAACAGACGCGCTGCCCGATTACCAAGGCGCTGGTGCATCGCGTGTACCGGCCGCGGGCGATCCGGGCGAAAGCCAAGGTGGCGGCATGATCTTTCGACGCAAGCGGCGGATGACGCCGGAGAGATTTGCGCGCCTGCTTCCACGCGCCAAGCGAATGGGCTTGCGGCGCTGGCAGAAAGGCGATTTTGGCCTGTTGAACGCCATTGAAGAAAAAGCATGCCGAATGGCGGCGGACCGGGGGGATTTGTTTCCAGCTGGCGTTGACGGAGGTGATGCCGACTACACCATCAACGGTTTCATCGCGTCGCCGCTCGGCAAGCTGTACGCCATCGAATGGCGACAGGGCATTGAATGCGACGACTGCGACGGTGAAGGCGAAAGAGAGTGCAGCGAATGCGACCACGAAGGGATGTGTCAGACCTGTTTAGGCGAAGGGGTTGTCGGCATCGATGATGATCGGCCGATGTATGTTCAGACAGACCTGGGCGGCTATCCGCTGGGGCTGCACTGAGCATGGAGGGCAGCGTCAACATCGTCAGCCTGAGCGGTGGCAAGGATTCCACCGCGACTGCTTTGCTGGCGATCCATCACGGCGCCGAAAACCTGCGGTTCGTCTTTGCCGACACCGGTAACGAGCATCCGCTGACGTATGCGTACGTGAATTATCTAGACGAGTGGCTACGCGGCCGCACCGGCGTCGGCGTCGACACGCTCCGCGCCGACTTCTCAGAGAAGTTCGAGCATCGTCGTAACTATATCCGCGAACACTGGCCGGCGAAAGGCGTTGCGCCGGAGCATGTCGAGGAAGCGATCGCGCTATCGGAATCGACCGGTAACCCGTACCTCGACCTTTGCATCCTCAAAGGCCGGTTCCCGAGTCGGCTCGCGCAGTTTTGTACGCAGTTTCTGAAGAAACAGCCTCTGGGCGACTACCAGATGCAGTTTTGCCAGGCCGGCCGGACCGTCTGGAGCTGGCAGGGCGTGCGCGCGGACGAATCCGCGCGACGCGCCAAGCTGCGCATGACCGAGGACCTGGGCGGATTCGGCGTCTGGGCGTTTCGTCCGCTGCTGTACTGGCGCGTCGAAGACGTGTTCGCGATGCATCGCCGCTTCGGCGTCAAGCCGAACCCGCTCTACACAATGGGCATGAACCGCGTCGGCTGCATGCCCTGCATCAACTGTTCCAAGGATGAGCTATTGGCGATCAGCCAGCGGTTCCCGGAGCACGTCGACCGTATTGAGCGCTGGGAGGCGCTGGTATCGCGTATCAGCAAGCGCGGCTGCGCGACGTTCTTCGCATCGCGAGCGGAGTTCGACGGCGACCGCGATAAATACCTGGCCGAGCATGGCGTCCGCGCAGCCGTCAAATGGTCGCAGACGTCACGCGGCGGCAAGAAATTCGATCTGTTGAAAATCCATCAAGACGCCGAGGCGTGTTCCAGCGCCTACGGCCTTTGCGAGTAAAGGAGCGATTTTATGGCACGCGGCATTAACAAGGTCATTCTCGTCGGGAATCTGGGTCAGGATCCGGACGTCCGGTACACCAGCGGCGGTTCCTGTATTACGAAAATCAGCATTGCCACATCCCGGCAATGGAAGGACAAGGGCACCGGCCAGCAGCAGGAACGTACGGAGTGGCATCGCGTCGTTTTCTTCGGCCGCCTGGCGGAGGTCGCAGCCGAATACCTGCGCAAAGGCTCTCCGGTGTACGTAGAGGGCCGGCTGGAAACCAGCACTTACGAGAAGGAAGGCCAGACGCACTACAGCACGGCCGTCATTGCCAACGAAATGCAGATGTTGGGCGGCCGCGGCAATGGCGGCGAATCCCGGAGCGCGCCGGCAGCGGATCGGCCGGGCGGCTACAACACGCAGCCTCAGGGCGAGCCGGAAGATTCTGACGACGACATACCGTTTTAGAGGTCACCTGAGTGAGCGGGGTTACGACATTTGAGCGTGTTGTCTGGCTGATTCTTCTGGCCATAACGGGCTTGCCGATCATGAGCGCACGAAGGTCGCCACCGCCGCAGCGGGTTGATCGGCCAGCAGATGCGCCGCAGCGGCCGGCGGACGAGGTATGCCGAATCTGGCGAGACAACGGGAGGGTGATTTATGCCGATTGCAAAGACAGCTGACAACGATTTCAGCAGCGTCAAGATGCCGGCGGGGCAATACGCCGGCGAAGCGATGGAAGACCTGCCGACTTGGTACCTCGAATGGGTGGCGGCGAATTGGGGGGATGATCGGATCGCCACCGCGGCGGATCAGGAGTTGAAATGGCGCCAAAAGTACGGCGACTGAAGCGGCCTGAACCGCTGCGCGCGTTCCGCCGCTGGCGCTGCCGGAGGGCGTTCGCCCGGCTGAGCGAAGCCAATAAGGCGGTCGTGCGCCTCGTCGGCGACGATCCTGACTCGCTGATCGATCGCGGCAAGCTGTGAAATGGCCGCGCCAGTTCGCTGACGAAATATTGCAAACAAGGGGCCGGGAGAAGCGCAAGGCGCTGCTCGAAAAGGTACCTCCGGAACTTCAACAATGGGTGCGCTACTACGTCGAAAGCGTGTGGCGAAAGAAACGGGAGAAAAGACGTTGAGCGTCAAAATTCTTACCGGCGACTGCCGCGAAGTGCTGAAATCGCTGAACGATGGCAGCGTGCACTGCATCGTCACCAGCCCGCCATACTGGGGTCTCCGCAGTTACGGTGGCGGCGATGGCGAAATCGGGCTTGAGATGACGCCGGAAGAATACGTGGGACATCTGGTCGAGGTTTTTTCCCAGGTGCGGCGCGTGCTGCGCGATGACGGTATTCTCTGGCTGAACCTGGGCGACAGTTACGCCAGCAAGCCAAATGGCCCGGCAATGGGCGCGAGCAAATTGCAGGGGGGGGGCTGGCGCCGCATGCGCAATTCCGATTGGCTCATGGCAGGCGGTCTAAGCGGCTGCCGCCAATGCTTAAACATAAAGACCTGGTCGGCATCCCATGGATGGTCGCCTTCGCGCTGCGGACCGACGGCTGGTATCTCCGCCAGCACCTGCCGTGGATCAAACGCAACCCGATGCCGGAATCCGTGCGCGACCGACCGACCAGCGCCTGTGAGTCGGTTTTCATGCTGACCAAGTCGCCAACCTACCATTATGACTATGAATCCGTGCGCCAGATAATGGCGCCGGCGAGCAGCGCGCGGCTCGCTCAGAATATCGACGGCCA
>DASSOO010000143.1:0-8279 GCA_035700455.1 Gammaproteobacteria bacterium | reverse complement strand
GCCGAGTCCGCGTCGTTGGCCGTTCGCCAGCGCGTTCGTCAACTCGTCGGCCGCTACGTGGTAAGCCTGGTGCGCTTCGGCGATCGGCAAATAAGCCGAATATGCCCAGAACAAGTGGCGACCGGTTCCGTAATACCATTGATCGAAAACGCAGCGATCCGTGCGCACCGCGGCCGTCGCGCCGACCAGCTCTTCCGTCAGGTGCCGATGACTGATTTGCGCGGTCAGCAGCGGCAATGCCTGCGGCTGGAACGGACGCGCCGCCCAGCGGAGCCAAGAAGCCGGCGTCTGCCACCGCTGCAGCCAGTCCGGCACCTGCTCGGCCGGCAGCGGCCGCGAAATCGCATAGCCTTGCAGGCTGGTGCAGCCGATTTTCGCGAGCATCAGGCCGTGCGCTTCGCTCTCGACGCCTTCGGCGACAACGTCGAGGCCGAGCAGGCCTGCGCCGATCACGGTACCGGCGATGATGGCGAGGTTGGCCGCGCGCGATTCGAGTTCGGTTACGAAATCCTTGTCGATCTTGACGCGGTTTGCCGGCAGTTGCTGCAGATATGTCAGCGACGCGTGACCGGTGCCGAAATCGTCGAGCGCCACGCCGACGCCCAGTTCGCGGCAGGCAGTCAGTACGATGTTGGCCCGGTCCAGTCCTGCCAGCGCCGCCGATTCGGTCAGCTCGATTTCAAGTTGTTGCGGCTCGACATCGCGGTACCGGTCGAACAAGGAGCGGATATAGTCGGCGAAGCCGGCGGCCAGCAGATGGCGCGCGGCGATATTGACGCCGACACGCAGCTTGAGGCCGCGTGCGTTCCACACCCGCAGCTGCTGCAGGGCCGCACCGAGCGTCCATTCGCCGATCCGCTCGATCAGCGCGCTCTGCTCGATCGCCGGAACGAAGTGCCCGGGGGGCAGCAGCCCGTCGCGCGGGTGCTCCCAGCGGATCAACGCTTCGAGACCGGCAACCGGACCGTCCGCGGCGCCGGCGTCGAGCCGCAACTGCGGCTGGTAGTACAACCGCAATTCGTCGTGGTTGAGCGCGCGCTCGATTTCGGCGGCAAGTTCGTGCCGCGCCATGAACTCGCTTTGATGCGATGGCTCGAAGAAGTACCAGCGACTGCCATCGGCCAACAGCGCCCGCCGCAACGCCAGTTCCGCCTGGTGCAGCAGCGCCTCCGCTGCCGGTTGCCCGGCGCGGGCCACGCTTACGCCGACGCCGGCGACAAGCCGCAGGCGCGCGTCGCCGGCAGCGATCTCGCGATCGAGGGCGTCGAACAACCGCTCGAAAACCTGCTCGGCGGCCGCCTCCGAGCGGCGGCCGACGCAAAGCACGGCGAATTCGCCGTCGCCGAGGCAGGCTGCCGTGTCCGTAGGCGCCAGCAGTTGCCGCAGGCGAATGCCGGTTTCTATCAGGGCCTCGGCGCGAGCCGCGGGGTTCGCAATCGTGTCGATGTTCCTGATCTTGATCAGCGCAAGGCCGACGATCGCCTCGCGCGACTGCGACAGCGCCTGCGTAATGCGGTCGCGGAGCAGCAGGCCGTTCGGCAAGCCTGTCAGCGTGTCGTAGAGAGATAATTGCTCGGCCTGTTCGCGCGCCCGCCGCTCGCAGTCGGCAGTCGCGGCATGATCGAGGCGCGCCTGCGCCAACTCGGCCAAGGCAGAAAACGGCGCTGCGCCAACCAGTTCGAAGTAATCGGCACGGTCGGCGCACAAGATAGCGACTGCCGATTCGCTGCTGCCGGCGAGCTCGAAAGGTATCGCATACACCGCGCCGATACCGGCGAGCCGCATCAGCCGGCACCACTCATCATGAGCCTGCGCCAGCCGCCGGGTTATACCGCGCGCTCGCGGAATTCGCTGCTCTACGGCGCGGCGCTCGGCCAGCGCCCGGCGTACCGGACCGCACAACATGAGCCGCGATTTGTCGACGGCCAGTTGCTCGCCCAGGCGCTTTTCCGGCCCGGCCGCGTATAACGGCCGAATTGCGGCAGCGTCCGGATCGCCGACATAAAACCAGGCCAGGCGCAGGTGCGGCGAAGCCGCGATCGCCAGGTCGCACAGCGAAGCCAGCACGTGCTCGGCGGCATATTCCGGTGCAAAGCTGGCGCGCGCGGCGAGCAATGCCGCTGCGAGCGACGCCTGTTCGGAGCCGGCATCGAATTCAGGCGCGAAAACGGTAGCGCCCATGCTTTTGCGGGGCGGCTTGCACCACTCCGTCCTTGTCTTCAGGCGGCATTCCCTGTCTCCCCAACGCACGGCCGTCGCCGTAACCGGCGCACGTCGCAAAATCGCTATAATCGCCGGGGATATTACTATAGAAACAGCGCCCGGGTTTTACTGCAACGCCGTGCTGTGCCCGGTCTTCGCCGGATGCCATTCGCCGGGGAGGTCGCAAACGTCATCGTGAAAGCCCTTCGCCCCAGGTCGATCGTCCACCTGATCCTGCTCGCGTTCGTGGTGGTGACGCTGCCGCTGGCCGCCGGCCTTTTGACGGCCACCTTCTCCGTGCGCCAACTGGGGCATCAGGGCCAGCAGGCCGTGCGTACGGCGGCCGCAACCGTCCGCTATAGCCGCTCCATGGTCGAGTTGCTGACGAACATGGAGCGCAGCGCGCGCCAGTTCAGCGTGCTGCACGACGTTTCGCTGTATCGCCTTTACGTCAACCGCCACCAGGATTTCGTGCGCACCGGTGCCGCCTTCGCCAGGCTTTCGCTCAGCGCTTCGATGCGCGGACAGCTCAATGCGCTGCGCGCCGGCGAAGTAGCCGTGTTTCGCGAATTTGACGGAAAAGCGCCGGATTCGAAAGCGTCAACGGCAGCACTCGCGCGGTTTCGCGGCCTGGGCGTGGCAGCCCGCGCGTTGCTCGGCGACAGCACGCAGTCGATCGCCACCGAGGTAAACCGCGTGCAGAGCGCAGCGGCCCGGCTGCAGCGGCGGCTCGTGTGGACGGCAGCGGCGCTGATCCCCGCGGCAATGCTGCTCGCGATTTTGTCGATCTTTCTCATCAGCCGTCCGATCCGCGCGGTCGACCGCGCGATCAAACGCCTCGGCAACGGCGACTTCGTTCACCCGGTCGCGGTGCACGGTCCGCAGGATCTCATTGAACTCGGGGAGCGGCTCGACTGGCTGCGGGTACGGCTGGCGGATCTCGAACAGCACCGCGTACGCCTGCTGCAGCATATTTCGCACCAGTTGAAGGCGCCGCTGACGGCGGTCCGCGAAGGCGCCCAGTTCATTCATGACGAAGCGGCTGGCCCTCTCAATGCCGCGCAGCGTAAAGCGGTTGAGCGTCTGCGCGAGAGCAGCATGCAGCTGCAGAAAAGCGTCGAGGACCTGCTCGACTTCGGCACGCTGCCGGAGCCGGTCGGCAGTGCCCGCCAGCCGGTGCCGATCGATCAGGTCGTGACGCGGGTCGTGGCCGAACAGCGCGCCGCGATCAAGGCCAAGGGTCTGACCGTCGTTCCGGACCTGGCGCCGACGACCGTGGTCGCGGACCCGGAGCGGGTCAGGCTGGTGGTCGAGAACCTGTTTTCGAATGCAATCAAGTATTCGCCACGCGGTGGCGTTATTCGTATGCACCTGCGTGCCGAACAAGGCCGCATTACGCTCGATGTCTGCGACCAGGGTCCGGGCGTCGAACCGGCCGAGCGCGAAAGGATTTTCGACGCGTTCTACCAGGGCCGGCCGCCACCGAGTGCCGGCCAGGCGGTCGGCGCCGGACTGGGACTCGCGATCGTGCGCGAATACCTGCGCGCGTATCGCGGCACGATCGAAATCGTCGACGCCGCGGTCGGCGCGCATTTCCGCGTGACGCTGCCGCTCGGCGAAACCTAGGGCCGGCGTATGCGGTTGCGGCTGGTGCTAATCAAGTGGCTGGCGATACCGGCCTTGGCGGCCATGCTGGCTGGCTGCACGCCGCCGTCGTGGTGGCACTCGGCAGGTGTGCCCGCCGCACCGCCGTCGCAGCCTGCCGTCAGCACAGTATTGCAGGATACGGCGACCGCACTCGCGGCAAGCGGAAAGCAGCGCGCGGCCGCGTGGCGCGAGGCCGAACAGGCATTTGCCAGGTCGCCGTCGGCATCAGCGCGTTTAAAACTCGCACTGCTGGCAGCATTGCTGCCGCCACCGCAGTACGATGCACGCCGCGCCGCCAAACTGCTGCGGGATTTTGAGTGGCAAAATGCGCCGAGCGGCTACGCGAGCGTCGCGAGCATCGTGCTGCAGTTCATTTCCACCGAACGCGCGGCGGAAGCGTCGACTGCCAGGGCCAAACGCTCGCTGGCCGACGAACGCCGTCACAGCGCGCACCTGCAAAGCCAGCTCGACGCGCTGCGCGCTATCGAAAAAGCATTAAACTCGCGCGTTCCGCCGCCGGCCGTCTCACCCCCTGCAGACTGAGCCCGCCGCCCCTCGTATCGTTCGCCAAAAAGGTTTAGGCTTTGCCCCGCGCTAACGGGAGTGGACAATGCACGCAATCAAAACACTTTTGGCTGGAATCATTCTCACCGCGCCGTTCGCCGCAACGGCCGCCAGCCCCGTGCCGCCGGGCGCGCAGCCGGTACTGCACGACATCGTCAACGCGGTCGCACCCGCGAACCTGCACGCGAGCCTGGAAAAGCTCGTCGGCTTCGGCACGCGTCATTCGCTGTCGGAAACCAAATCCGACACGCACGGTATCGGCGCCGCGCGACGCTGGGTCAAGGCGCAATTCGAGGCGATTTCGAAACAGTGCGGCGGCTGCCTCGAAGTCAAGATGCTCAAGCGGCATTTCACCGGCCCCCGCGCACCGAACGGCGTCGAGATCGTGGATGTGGTCGCGATCCAGCGCGGCAGCAGCGATCCGAACCGCCACCTGGTAATGACCGCGCATCTCGACAACCGCGTGTCGGACGTCATGGACACGAAGTCGTTCACGCCCGGCGCCGATGACGACGGTTCCGGCATTGCGGCGATGCTCGAAGTTGCACGCGTGCTGAGCCATTACAAGTTCAACGCGACGCTGGTGTACTCAGCCGACTCCGGCGAAGAACAAGGCCTTTACGGCGGCCGGATCATCGCCGACTACGCGAAGACACAGGGATGGGAAGTCGAAGCGAACCTCAACAACGACATGATCGGCAACGCGACCGGCAGCGACGGCGTTACGGATACGACGACCGGGCGGATTTTTTCCGAGGCGGTCAAAGCGAACCTGAGCGAGCACGACCTGCGCACACTGCATTACACCGGCGGCTTCGTCGATTCGCCGTCGCGCAACGTCGCGCGTTACATCGTCAAGCTCGTCGACGCGTACATTCCGAATTTCAAGCTGATGCTGATGTACCGCCAGGACCGCTACCACCGCGGCGGCGACCAGATCGCGTTCAACCGCAACGGTTTTCCGGCGGTGCGCATGAACGAAACGCACGAGAACTGGCGCCACCAGCACCAGGACGTGCGCAAAGTCAATGGCGTGCAGTACGGCGACCTTGTCAAGTTCGTCAGCATTCCGTTTCTGGCGAACATGACGCGTGCAAACGCGATTGCGCTTGCGTCGATGGCGTGGGCGCCGGCACCGCCGGCTAATGTGTCGATCGTCGATGCCGGCCTGTCGCCCGACACCAACCTGCAATGGAGTCCGCTTGACGCCGCCAAGGCGCCGCACCTGGCCGGCTACAAGATTTACCGGCGCCGCACGGCCGCGCCGCTGTGGCAGCACTCGCGCTGGGTCGGCAAGGTAACGCGCTACACGCTCAAGAACGTGGTGCTCGACAACTGGTATTTCGGTGTCGCGAGCGTGTCGAAGGACGGCTTCGAATCGCCGGTAGTGTTTCCGGGTGCCGGCGGCGCTTTCCAGTCCGCCGCGAAAGCGTCAAAATAGCGCCCATGCGTAATATCAAACTCGGCCAGGTCGGCGTAGCCGCCTTCTTTCTCGGCGTCGTCGTCACCGCGCTGATGATCTGGATGGGCGTCAGCGGCACGCCGTGGCCGCGCTGGCTGATCGACCTGACAACGGTACTTTAGTCCGCTCGCAGACCGTCGAATCCACCGGTATCCATACCGGCGAATTCGGCGGCGCTTCGCCGCCGATCCCGCATCACCAGATTTGCACGCGCTGATCCGGCTCCAGGTAGAGCCTGGCCGTTGACGGGATATCGAAGGCCTTGTACCACGCGTCGAGATTGCGTACGGTTTCCGCGCGGAACATACCGGGGGCGTGCACGTTCGTCTTGACGCTCTGGCGCAGCGCGGCGGGGCGGATTTTGCTGCGCCACGCCTGTGCGAAGGACAGGAAAAAGCGCTGGTCGCCGGTCAGGCCGTCGATGACCGGCGCGGGTTTGCCGTGCAGCGACTGATGATAGGCGATATAGGCCACCGCAAGCCCCGAAACGTCCGCGATGTTCTCACCCAGTGTCTGCCGGCCGTTGATGTGCAAGCCCGGCAGCGCTTCGTACTGATCGTACTGTCGTGCAAGTTTTTCCGTGGCCTCCTTGAAGTGCCTGGCGTCGGCCGGCGTCCACCAGTTGTGGAGGCGCCCGTGCGCGTCGAACTGCGATCCCAGGTTATCGAAGCTGTGGCTGATTTCGTGGCCGATGATAGCGCCGATGGCGCCGTAGTTATGCGCCGCGTCAGCTTTCGGGTCGAAAAACGGCGGCTGCAGGATCGCGGCCGGGAACTGCAGTTCGTTTTCGAGCGGCAGATTGATGGCATTGACCAGTTGCGGCGTCATCCACCAGTGATCGCGGTTGACCGGCTTGCCGAGCACCGCAAGCCGTTGCCGATAGTGAAACTTCTCCACGTTGATAACGTTTGCGAGCGGATTGTCCGTCGTGACATCGAGTCCGGCATAAGACGGCCAGTGGTCAGGGTAGCCGACCTTGACCTGTAGAGTTTCCAGCTTGGCCTTGGCCTTCTGCCGCGTCTCGGGCTGCATCCACGCCAGGTCGTCGATGCGCGAGCCGAAGGCAGAGATGAGATTGTGCACCAACGCTTGAACCTTTGATTTGGCCGAGGACGGAAAGTACTTCTCGACGTAGAGCTTGCCGACAGCAAAGCCCAGCGCCTGGTTGGTAGCATCGACGGCACGTTTCCAGCGCGCCCGTTGCTCGGGTACACCTTGCAGCGTATGGCTGTGGAACTCGAACGCTAGTTCGGCAAACTTTTTCGGTAGCAGCGCGGCATGCCGGTCGAGCGTGTGAAACGTCAGCAGATCCTTCCAGGATTCGAGCGGCGCATCGGCGGTAAGCCTGGACAAGCGCGCAAATGCAGCGGGTTGCCACGGGTCGATGATCTTCTGATCAGCGAGACCGGCAGCCTGGAAATAAGTCTTCCAGTCCAGGCCCGGCGCTTTTTTGTCAAAGTCGGTCACGGACCACAGGTTGTTCGCCTGGTGGATATCTTCGCTGTCCGTAAGGCTTTCCTGCGCATGGGCAATCTTCGTTTCCAGGTCGAGCACGCGGTTCGCCGCAGCGTCGGCATCGGCGATTCCGGCTTGATGGAAAACGGCAGCGACATACGCCTTGTACTTGGCGCGATAGCCGGCCATGGTCTTCGAGTCGGACAGGTAATAGTCCCGGCTCGGCATGCTGAGCCCGCCCTGCAGCAGGTAGGCGATATTGTGTGACGGGTCGGTCAGGCCCTGCGCCACGAACAGGCCGAAAAGATTGTCCGTGTGGAAGTCGGTGGCGTTGACGGGATCGACATCCTGACGCAGACGGCTGCCCAGCACGCGGGCAAGGTCGGTACGGGAATGAATGGCCTTGATGGCATCGAGCTCGGGTTTGAGCGGCCCCAAACCGTGCTTTTCGATGGCCTTCGTGTTCATGTATGCCGCGTAGTAAGCGGCAACCTTCGCCGCATTGCTCCCAGGCGCCGGGTGGTTGTCGCCGGCGTGGCGAATAATCTCCGCGGTGCGCTGCTGGGTGCGCTTGAATATCGTGTAAAAGACGCCAATGCTGGAGCGATCGGCGGGAATCTTTGCGTGCTTCAGCCAGTTGCCGTTGGCGTATTTGAAAAAGTTGTCGCCGGGCTTGACCGAGTGGTCGATGGCGGCGAGGTCCACACCCGGTGCCGGTGTGGAAACTGCTGCCGGATGTGTAACGCCGGACGCGGTCGCCGTGGGAGACGGTTGCAAGCTCAATGCGCAAGTACAGGCAACGGCAACCCCCAGGGTTACGAGCATGCGGTTCATGGCGAATCCTTTTTTGATTCAATCATGTTGCACCGGCAGATAATCGAGACCGAAGGATAAACAGTTCGCATGGCCACCGGCAATGCACCTTCGTCACTATGTGACGGAGCCATCG
>DASSOO010000142.1:0-5890 GCA_035700455.1 Gammaproteobacteria bacterium | reverse complement strand
CGCGTCCTCGCCCTGAGCGTTGCCGGTCACGCTGATCAAACCGTCTTGGCTCGTGTGCAAGCCGGTAACGCCGAAACGCGTGCCGAGTTCGCGTGTGAAATCGTTGTTGGCGATGACGATGCGCGACTGGATCAACACCTGGCGTACCGGCACATCGAGTTTATGGACCAGCTCGCGGATATCGGCAAGACGATCCTCGGTGTCCTGGACCAGCAGCGTGTTGGTGCGCGCATCGACACTGACGCTGCCGCGCTTCGATAGAAGTGAATTCTGCTGCGACTTGAGCAGCGCGGCGATGTCCGCCGCCTTGGCGTAATTCACCTGGATAAAGGCCGACTTGAGCGGCATCAACTGCTGAATCTGCTGCTGCGCTTCCAGTTGCAGCTTTTCGCGCGCGGCGATGTCCTGCGCCGGCGCAATCAGCACGACGTTGTCGTGCTTGCGCATCGCCAGACCCTTGGTCTGCAGGATGATGTCGAGCGCCTGGTCCCACGGTACGTCGTGCAGCCGCAGCGTAATATTACCCGTGACATTGTCGCTGACGACCATGTTAAGGCCGGTGAAGTCGGCGAGAAGCTGCAGTACCGCGCGCACCGAGATGTCCTGGAAGTTCAGCGTCAGGCGTTTGCCGGTGTACTGCTTGTTGGCGATCGTCTGCGCCGTCTGGGTGACCGGCTTGACTTCGACGGCGAACCGGTCGTCCGACTGGTAGGCGAGCTGCTCGTAGTTGCCGCTGGTGTGGATCACGATCCGTGTGTCGTCGCCGTGCTGGGTCGCATCAATGGTATCTACAGGCGTTGCAAAATCGGTAACGTCGAGGCGTTGCATCAGGTTTTGAGGCAACTGCGTGTTGTGGAAGGTGACGATGACCTCGTGGCCCTGTTCGTTGACGTCGGCCTCGGTGCGTGGGTTGCTGAGCCGTACCAGCATGCGGCCGGCGCCGTTCGCACCGCGACGAAAATCGATATTCTCGATCTGCGAGGCTTCCGCCGGGCCGGCAGCCTGGCCGCCGCTCTGCGGACCGAACGATGAGTTGGCGGCGACGGCACTGCCGGAGCCGACCGTCACGTAGACATGGCGCCCCTGCACGCTGGTCTTGTAGCCAGCCGGGTAATTGAGCTCGACGACCACGCGGGTGCGCCCTTGGGCGGAGGCGGTGACAACCTTCTGCACCGCGCCGATGCCGACATCCTCGCTGTTAACGGCGGCTGCCGGTGTCGTGTCTGGCAGGTCGATCGCGATGCGTGCCGGCTGGTTGACGCTGAACGAGTGCGGTGCCGGCGGCGGTTCTTTCAGCGTGAGGTCGATGCGCACGGCGTCACCACCGAGCGGTATCGCCTGAATGGACTCGAGTTCGTTTGCATTGGCGCCGAATGCCGCTGCCACGAGCGGTGCCGAGACCAGCAGGCCAAGTGCCCAGCCGCGCAATCCGTTTTTAATTGTGTGGTTCATGATTTACCTGCCTTCGAATCCACGGTTGCCAGCGTAAGCGTCGTCTCACGTTTGACGTAGCCGCCGAGCCCGTTGGGTACGATTTCTTCAAGCTTCAAGCCATCGTCGCCGATCTTGACAATGCGGCCGTCGTTCTGACCGAGATAGTTGCCGCGCTTGACGCGGTAAACCGTACCGCTGTTGTCCTTGATGAGCGCGTAGCGCACGCCCCCCATCGTTATTGTGCCGACCATCGACAGGCTGTCGAGCGGAAACTGTTCGAGGTACTCCTTGACGCGGTGTGCATCCGGCCGAAGGTTGCTTTCCACGACGGTTTCGGCAGGCGGCGTAAACGGCGGGCGCAGGTTCTCGTCGCGATAGATATATTTTTCGTATGGCTTGATTTCCGGAATCGGCTTGATCGGTGGCGCGCGACGCGCCTGGATCTTCTGCGCGTACTGCTCCAGGTCGCTCAGGTTGTCGCCCCCGCAGCCGGCGAGTATTGCCGCCGCCGCGACGACGAGTGCGCATCGCAGCGCAAGCTTCATGCTCAGACGCATGGCTCAACGCCTCCCTTTGCGTTTCTTCTTGCCGCCCTGGCCGCCCTGTTCCAGATAGCGATAGATTTTCGCGGTGAGGTTCATCACCAGGACGTCCGAGTTCTTGCCTGCAGGCTTGATGCTGATGTTGTGCAGCGTAACGATGCGCGGCAGCGCTGCGACGTCGGAAACGAACTTGGCAAGCTGGTGGAAACTGCCGGTCACCTGCATGCGTATCGGTTTTTCCGCATAGAAGTCCTTTTTGACCTCGCTTTGCGGCTGGAACAGGTTTTGTTCGAGGCCGTCGCTTTGCGCGGTCTGGGAGATGTCGCGCAACAGGCTGTCGACCTCGGTCTTGCCGGGCAACTGACGCAGTAGCGTGCCGAAACTCGCCTGCATTTCCTTCAACTGCTTGCGGTAGGCGTCGAGGTTTGCCGCTTTCGCCGACTTGAACTCGAATTCCTGCTTGAGCTTCGGTTCCTGCTGGCGCACCGAGTCAAGTTGCGTGTACTGGTCCTTGACAATGAACCAGTAGCCGGCACCGACGATCGCAATGAAGATCACTGCGCACAAGGCGATTTTGCCCGGCAGCGGCCAGTTGCCGGTCTGCTTGAAGTCGAGATCGTTAATTTTTTGCAGATCGGCAAGTTCGAAGTTCAGGTTCATGAGCCTTTCGCTCCTGCGTCCTTCCCGACCTGCTGCCGTGCCGTCAGCGTAAATGCTTTGCGCCGCAGGCTGCCTTTATTATTCGACTTGATGACCCTCAGGTTCGGATCGCCGAGCCAGTCCGACTGGTCGATATTGCGCATATAGGCCGACACCCGCGCGCTCGAATTGGCAATGCCCTCGAGCGTCAGTGTCGAGCCCTTCTGGGTGAAGCTCGTGAGATAGACGCCGTCGGGCAGCGTGCGCACCAGTTGATCAAACAGGTGTACCACCTCCGGGCGCGACTGCTGCAGCCGCTCGATGATTTTCATGCGTGCGAGCAGTTGTTCGCGCGTCGCCTGCAGGTCCTTGATGTCCTTGATGCGCTGGTCGACGCGCGTGATCTGCGTTTTCAGGAATTCGTTGCGCTGGCGCTGGTAGTCGATGTTGCCGGCTATCCACGAGTGCCACCAGGCGACCGCGCCGATCGCAGCCGCGGCGCAACCGGCGGCGGCCATGTTGAAGTCGCGCTGGCGCTGCTTGCGCCGTTCTTCGCGCCACGGTAACAGGTTGATGCGCGGCATTAGTCGAAGCTCCGCAAGGCCAGGCCGCAGGCAACCACCAGCGCCGAACTGTCGCCGTCGGCCAGTTTGGCGCGCGCACGCGGCGCGAGCTGCATCGGACCGATGGGATCGCCGACGACCGTCGGTGTGTCGAGGCGCTCCGCGATGCGTTCGGCGGCGCCGGGAATCGCCGCGCAGCCGCCGCAGATGACGATCTGCGACAGGTGATCGCCGGCGTTGGTCGAGGTCATGAAGAACTGGATCGAACGGTTGACCTGCTGCACCATGTCGTCGATGAACGGGTTGAGGATGTCGCGCTCGTAGCCGTCCGGCAGACCGCCGACCTTCTTTGCGCGGCCCGCTTCCTCGTACGACAGGCCATAGTGGCGCATGATCTCCTCGGTCAGGAGCTTGCCGCCGAAAGCTTGGTCGCGAGTGTAAATAATCTTGCGGTCGTGCAGCACGCTGAAGGTCGTCGAGGTCGCGCCGAAGTCGACAACGACGATTGTCTGGTCGCGGCCCTCGTCCACCATCTGGTGCGCCAGCAGTTCGCAGGCCGTCTCCAGCGCATAAGCCTCGATGTCGACAATTTTTGCGTTGAGGCGCGCGTATTCGAGCACTGCCTGGAGTTTGTCGACATGCTCGGAGCGGGTCGCGACCAGCAGCACGTCGACCATGTCGGCTTCTGTCGCCGACGGGCCGAGCACGCTGAAGTCGTAGCGCACGTCTTCGATCGGGAACGGGATGTGCTGGTCGGCCTGCAGCTCGACTTGCTCGGCGCGCTCGTCATCACTGATGTTGGCCGGCATCGTGATGGTCTTGGTGATGACGGAGGAGCCGCCGATAGCCACCGCGGCTTCGCGGGTACGCGTGCCGGAACGCTTGACAGCCTTGGCGAGCGCCGCGCCGCAGGCCTCCACGTCGGTGACGAGCTTGTCGGCAATCGCGTCCTGTGGCATCGCTTCGGCCGCGTAAGCCTCGACACGGAAGCCGCCGCCGGTCCTGGCGAGCTCTATGAGCTTGACCGACGAGGTGCTGATGTCGAGACCCAGGAGGGGCTTAGCTCTTTTCTTGATTAGCGCCATTTTCCCTTATCCAGCCGTAGCTTGCGGCCGAATTATTCCCCAAAGCGTGAAGTGGCGGAGTTAACTATATATCAACATTCGGTTAAATCAAGCCGCTTCCTGTAAACACCCGGTAGAATCCGTATAATGCCTGCTGCCGTCAAGAACGCGCCGACCGGGGGCCGGGGCGGGCGGACGAACGGTATTAATAGAGTAGCCTGAGCCTTTACTATCGAAATCGATGCGGCGTCCCTTCAAAATCCTCGCCTGGCTGCTCGCCGCCGGCTTTGCCGGAATCCTGCTGGGAATCGTCGCGTTTGCGGCGGCGTACCTGTACGTTGCGCCGAGCCTGCCGCCGGTGGCGATGCTAAAGGACGTGCGCCTGCAGGTGCCGATGCGCATCTATACGCGCGACGGCAAGCTCCTGCAGGAATACGGCGTCAAGCGCCGCGTGCCGCTCAATTACGAAGATATCCCGCCGTTGATGATCGAGGCGTTTATCGCTGCCGAGGACAGTCGGTTTTTTGAACATCCTGGCGTCGATTATCAGGGCCTTATCCGCGCTGCGATCAGCCTGCTTCTGACGGGACGCAAGGAGCAGGGCGGCAGCACCATCACGATGCAGGTCGCGCGCACGTTCTTCCTCACGCGCGAAAAATTGTTTATCCGCAAGCTGCGCGAAATCTTTCTCGCGCTCAAGATCGGGCACGAATTCAGCAAGGAAAAAGTGCTCGAGTTGTATCTCAACAAGACCTTTCTCGGCGAGCGTGCCTACGGCGTCGGCGCTGCCGCCCGCGTTTATTTCGGCACTGATGTGTGGCACCTCGATCTTGCGCAGATCGCGATGATCGCGGGCCTTCCGCAGGCGCCGTCGCTAAACCCGATCGCCGATCCCAAGTGGTCGCTGCGCCGGCGCGGCTACGTGCTCGGCCGCATGCGCGATCTCGGCTTTATCGATCAGGCCGCTTACCAGCGCGCGATGCAGCAGCCGCTGACGGCGACCTATCACGGTGAAGTCGCCCAGGTTTCCGCGCCTTACGTCGCCGAAATGGTGCGCAAGGAAATGACCGCGCGTTACGGCGACGATGCCTACACCGACGGCTACCAGGTGACAACGACGCTCGACAGCCGCCTGCAGCCGCTGGCGGTCAAGGCGCTGCGCGAGGGGCTTGAAAGCTACAACCGGCGCCACGGTTATCGCGGCCCGGTCGCGCACGTCGATCTGCCTCCCAACGCCGGGGCGGACCAATGGCAGGCCGCGCTGTCAGGCCACAAGGATTATGGAAACCTGTCGCCGGCGGTAGTCGTCGCGGTCGGCCAACAAGATGCGAAGGTGTATGTCGGCGGCGATAAGCCGGTCGATATCAATTGGGACGGGCTCAAGTGGGCGCGGCCATACATTAACGCGCGCACCGCCGGCAGCCCGCCGCAGACGGCAGCGGATGTCGTCAAGGTGGGCGATATCGTCTACTTGAAGCAGAACGGCGATCGCTGGCAGTTGTCGCAATTGCCGTCGGCGGAAGGCGCGATCGTCGCACTGGATCCGGTGGATGGCGCCGTGGTAGCGCTCTCCGGCGGTTTCGACTTCAATCTCAGCAAGTTCAATCGCGCAACGCAGGCACAGCGCCAGCCGGGCTCGTCGTTCAAG
>DASSOO010000141.1:0-6942 GCA_035700455.1 Gammaproteobacteria bacterium | reverse complement strand
TTCGCCATCTGGCTGCGTGAAAAGCCCAGGGCGCCGTCCTGGCTTCCGTTCGCCGCTTTCGCAGCGAACCCTGCCTCGCGTTCGCCAGCGCTGCGAAATGTCACTGGCATTCGGGTCGCGGTTCACCCAAACGAGCTACCTGGCGACTGAAGCTCAGGTTTCTCAGCGGCGACGAAAGGCGGCTATTAAACCGGACGCGTCGACGCGAGTCAATGAAGTACGGTTGTTGCGGCTCTTGACAAGCATGAAATGTTGAACTACAAATGTAGTACGACAGTTGTAGTTTTGCGAAATGGCGTAATGGAGCCGGCAATGACACGCGAGGTTTGCAGCCGACAAGTGGCGGGCGCTGTGCTCCTTGCGGGCTGCGCGAGCTTGGCTGCTGCGGCGGAACCAGCGATACCGCAGCAGGCTGCCAAAACAGCCTTTCAGGAAAGGCATGCCTTGTGCACGCGCGATGGCGGGCGGCTGTGGGGCGTCAGCTTGTGCGGGCCGATGATGTTTGTCGATCCCGCCAGCCGCGAAGCGATGCTCAACGAGCCGGCGCCGGGCGCGGTCAGGGATGGCTCGCTGTACCGCATCACGCTGCCGGCATCGATCGGTCTCGCGAACACTGCATTTGAGTTCAAGGGCAAGCGCTGGAGCATGGTGCTGTGGCCGCTGCCGAAAGACAAGGACAAACGCGACGTGCTGCTGATGCACGAGTCGTACCATCGCATTCAGCCGGCACTCGGGCTTGCGCCCAGCGGCCGGCCCGGCGCCAACGCTCATCTCGATTCGGAATTCGGCCGCGTCTGGCTGCGGGCGGAACTGCACGCGTTGCGTGCCGCACTCAACGCACACGGGGAGGCGCGTCGCCGGGCCATTGCCGACGCGTTGCGCTTTCGGGTCTACCGGCGTTCGCTGTGGCCGAGCGCGGCTGCGGAAGAAGATGCTTTGGAACTTAACGAAGGGCTGGCGGAATCGACCGGCATCGACGCGGGGCTTGCGACGGCGAAGGTGCGCATGGCCGCGGCTGTCGACGACATTGACCGGCACGAAAAAGACCCGAGCTACGTACGTTCGTTTGCGTACGCGACCGGCCCGGCTTATGCAGAACTGCTGGACGCGGCCGCGCCTGGCTGGCGGCGCGACGTGAACGAGCATTTTGATTTCGGCGAGGCGGTTGCACATAGGTACAACATCACGATGCCGGCCGGGAGCGCGAAACTCGCCCATGAAGCGCTGCAGCATTATGACGGCAACACGATCCTTGCGCAGGAAGCGAGCCGCGCAAAACGTGTTGCCGTGCGCAACCGGCGTTACACCGTCGAGTTTATCGGCGGCCCGACGCTGACATTCCCGCTGGTCCACATGCAGATCAGCTTCGATCCGCGCGAAGTCGAAAGCTTTGCCGGTCACGGAAGCGTTTATCACACGCTCACGGTCAGCGACACGTGGGGCACGCTTGAAGTGCAGTCCGGCGACGCACTGATCGACAGCAAGTTCAAAACCGTCACGGTACCGCTTTCGGAAACCAGCAAGTGCTCGGCACCCGCAGGCCGCGGCTGGTCGTTAAAACTCGAGCCCGGCTTCAAATCGAAGCCCGATGCCGGCAAGAAGAACTCCTGCGTCGCGGCCCGGGCCGACGACAAATCCGTTACGAGGACGCAACCGAGATGACCAGGAAAAAAGACATCCGCCTGAGCAGCGGCCAGCTTGAGGTAATGCAGGCACTGTGGCCGCGCGGCGAAGCGAGCACCGCGGATATCCACGCCGTGCTCGCGGCCGAACGGGGGCTCGCGTACACCACCGTTGCGACGCTCTTGAAACGGCTCGAGGCGCGCGGGGCCGTGACCTCGCGGCGCGTCGGACGCGAACTCGTGTTCCGGCCCGCCGTGTCCGAGGCCGATGTGCGCAAGTCGATGGTCAGTGACCTCGTTGCATCGCTGTTTCGCGGCGACCCGAACGCGCTGGTCACGCACCTGGTGAAAGAATCCGAGATTGATGCCGGTGACCTCGACAAGGTACGCCGGTTGTTGCAGAACAAGGAGCACGAACATGAATAGTCCTGCCAATGCCCTATTGCTGTGGCTGCTGACCTACCTCGTTCACAGCAGCCTGTTGCTCGTCGCCGCCTGGGCCGTGGAACGATTCGGCCTTGTGCGCACGCGCGCGTTCGCCGAAGGCGCATGGAAGCTCGCGCTGGTCGGCGGGCTGCTGACCGCAAGCTTGCAGACGGGCTTCGTCGACAAGCCGCTGGCGGGCCGCTACGTGCTGGCGGCACCGGTCGAATCCGTAGCGGCGCTGCCGGAACCGGCATCACCTCCGCGCGCAGCGAGCTCGCAGCCGATACAGAATTCCGCAAACGAAAGTGCGGTGGCGGTCGCGACATTGCCGCAGTCGTCAGAATCCCACCAGCCGGGGCGGTCCGATATCACCGGCGTAGAATGGCTGCTCGTGCTGTGGGCGCTGGGGATGCTCGCGTTGATTGCGCGTCTTGCCCTCGCTGCGCGAGCCGCACGGCTTGAACTGGCCGACCGCGTTCCGCTCCTCGATGCAACCGTGCGGGAGCGAGCTCAATGGCTGGCGCAGCGCGCCGGCATGGCAGGCACACCGGCTGTCAGCGTCTCCGAAACATTGGCAGGGCCGGTGTCGTTGCCGAGCGGCGAAATCTGTCTGCCCAGGTGGGCGGTGCAGCTGCCGCCGGTGCAACTCGACGCGATGCTCGCGCACGAAATTGCGCATGTCGCGCGCCGCGATCCGCAATGGCTGCTCGCGGCGCTGGCAGTGCGCGCACTATTTTTCTTCCAGCCGTTGAACTTCCTCGCCCAGAAACGCCTGGCCGCGCTCGCGGAATTCGCTTGCGACGACTGGGCCGCCGAGCACGCCGGGAGCGGCCGCGCATTGGCCGAGTGTCTCGCCGGCTGCGCCGAGCGGATGCGACGCACGGCGATCGACCGCTTTTCCTTTGCGATGGCTTCGCCGCGCTCCGCATTGCACGTGCGTGTCGAGCGGCTCGTCGACGGCGTGCGCGACTTGCGCAAGCTGCCGCCGCTGCTGAAGTGGACCGCGCCGCTCGCACTCGCGGCGTCCGCGTTCCTTGTGCCGGGCTTCGGCATCGCCACCAGCGCTGCGGCGGCCGGTAGCCACAGCCACGCGACGCCGGCCGGTGCGAGCCACGTCAGCATCGAATCCAACGACGGCAATCAGATGCTGACCGCGAGCTTCAGCAACGATGAGCGCAGCATCAAGGTGATGATGGATGGGCGTGTCGAGTTCAATGATGCCGAGACGGGGATTGCACACATTGCCGACGGCGCGACGTTGCAAATCAACGAAAGCCGCGACGGAACCGACTACCGGGCGTACTTCCGTGGTACCGGCAGCGACCGCTTCGATCGGCACTTTTACGTCAACGGCACGGAGAAACCGTTCGACAAGAATGCACAACAGTGGCTCGCGCGCGTCGTCCCGGACATCTTGCGCAACACCGGTATCAACGCCAAGCAGCGGGTTGCGCGGATCCTGGCGAAACACGGCGCGGCGGGCGTGATTGCGGAAATCGATAAAATTTCCAGCGACTATGTGCGCTCGATCTACATCCGTGAACTGGTGGCGTCCGGTCCGCTTGCCGCGAAGCCGATGGCCGCTGTGCTCGCGCAGGCGGCAGAAATCAAGTCTTCGTATTCGCTGAGCCAGAGTCTCAAGGCGATACTCGACTACCAGCAACTCGACGACGCGCAGATGCTGGCACTGATCAACGACGTCGCCGGGATCGACAGCGACTACGGCGCGAGCACCACGCTCCAGGCCGTTGCCGCCAAGTTGACGCCGACGCCGCAACTGACCGATGCCTATCTGAAAGCTGCCGCAAAAATCAGTTCCGATTACTCGCACTTCCAGGCATTGAAGGCGCTGCTGGTGCGTCCGGGCCTGCCGGCAGCTGCTGTGGCGAAGATATTTACCGGTGCCGCGAAGATCGGCAGCGACTACGAAAAGGAACAGTTGCTGACGGTTGGCGTCAAGCTCGTCGGGAACTCGCATTCGCTGGTGAGCGCGTACCTGAATGGTACGCACGCCATCGCGTCGCCTTATGAGAAAAGCCGGGCACTGCTCGCGCTGCTTCGCGAGAGCCAGCTCGACAAGCAAGGGTACGCTGAGGTGCTTACCGCGGCGCGCGACATCACGTCAGACTACAACCGCGCTCAAGTGGCCACCGCTCTGGCGCGGCAGATGCCGAAGGATCCGGCCCTGATCGCGCAGTTTCATCAACTGACACACACGATGAGCCCGTACCAGCGCTCGCAGGCAGAAGCGGCGCTTGAAGCTCGCACGCAGTAGCGATCGGCGCGCCGTGTAGCGTTGCCGCCGGCGAGTCCATCGCGAGCGGCTTTTAAAGCCCTGGTCTTGCCGGCGTGTAGATGCTGCGCAGCTCCGCCGGCAACTGGTTCCGGACATCTTCCATCTGTCCGTCACTCACCTGCGTGCACACGGCTGCGCCGATCGCGTCAATCATTGTTGACGCACGTTCAGGGCCGACATCGAGGCGCGCGCCAAGCTCCGCTTCGATGGCGCCGCGGGTAATGGTTTTGTCCGGACCCGGCGGCACCATGCGCAGTGCGTCCTGCAGCATCGACGGCAGTTGCGCGACGAGATCGCTCGCCTCGTTCGGCGTCAGCCGCTGCAGTGTCATGCGCAGCACGACGAGTAACGCCGTTTCAGCCTGGTCGATGTTGTCGAGCGAGGCCTTCTCCTGCACCTGCTTCAGCAGGCGCCGAAAGCTGGCTACGGCACGCGCCGCGCCGCGCTGGCGCGCAGGCGTTCGCGGAGATTCCGCCGGGCCACCGTCGCCGATCTGCGCCTGCACCACGGCGGTAAGGTCGTCGAGCGGCGCGCTTTGGTCAAGCAGCAGGTCGTCGAGCGTGACGATACCGACGATGCGCTCGTCTTCAACGAGCGGGATGCGGCGGATGTTGTATTCCTGCATGAGCTGGAGCGCGTCGCCGCGATCGTCTGCCGGCGTCAGCGTCAACGGCGGCGTGCTCATGACGTCGGCCAGAGCCGTGGTTTGCGCATCGAGCCCGCGGCCGAGCGCACGCACCGCGAGGTCGCGGTCGGTGACGATACCGACAACGCGGCCCTTGTCCTGCACGACAATCGCGCCGATGCGATTGCTTTCGATCGCGCGGGCCGCTTCCAGAACCGGCGTGTCCGGCTTGAGTACGACCAGCCGGCGTCGCTTGTACCATCGGAGAGACATATCGCACTCCTTTGCGCGTCAAACGTAATTTACCGTAGCGTACTGCCCCGGGCACGACAATGAGACGGTTCCCTATCACGTTAACCCGTGGCGGCGGCGTTTTTGACACGTCGCGGATGCCCGGATACTCTTATGAAAGACCCGCTGCACGCTTCCGTGACCCGCCATGCGACCGATCCCTAGCGCTTCACAGCCTGCGGTGACTGCCGCGCACGACAAATTCCTGTCGACGCGCGAGACTACCGTGGCGCTTTGCAGGACGCTGCAAACGGAAGACTATGTCGTGCAATCGATGCCCGACGTGAGTCCGGCGAAATGGCACCTGGCGCACACGACCTGGTTTTTCGAGCATTTCGTGCTTGAGCCGCATCTGCAGGGTTACCGGTCTCCCGATCCTGCGTACAACTATCTGTTTAATTCTTATTACTACACCGTCGGTGCCATGCATGCGCGTCCCGAACGCGGATTGTTGTCGCGACCGACGGTGGCGGAGGTTATGGCGTATCGCGCACACATCGACAAGCATGTTGTGCGGCTGCTCGAAAATGAAAACGCCGGAATCGACGCACTGGTTACGCTCGGCATCAATCATGAACAGCAGCATCAGGAATTGCTGCTGACGGACATCAAACACGTTTTTTCCGTCAATCCGCTCAAGCCGGCGTGGCGGGAACTCGACGCATCGCCCTCGTCACCGTCGCAACCTCTTGCTTTCGTTGGCCGTGATGCCGCAACAGTCGAAATCGGCCATGCCGGCGCCGGCTTTTGCTTCGACAACGAAACGCCGCGTCACAATGCGCTGCTTGTGCCGCACGCGATAGCCGACCGGCTGGTGACGAATGGAGAGTATCGCGAATTCGTCCGCGACGGCGGTTACGAGATGCCGGAGCTGTGGCTATCGGATGGATGGGCGACGGTCCGGCAGCAGAATTGGCGTCGGCCGTTGTATTGGAACGACGCGCTCGAAGCCGAATTTACGCTTGGCGGCATGCGGGACATAGATCCGAACGCGCCCGTTTCACATGTCAGCTATTTCGAGGCCGACGCGTACGCGCGCTGGGCGGGGGCTCGCCTGCCCGCAGAGACCGAGTGGGAGTCGCTTGCGGCGGAGCAGGTGATAGATGGCAACCTGCTGGAAGCCGGCCGTTTTCATCCGGCGGGAACCGAAAGCACGGGATTGCGCCAGCTTTTTGGTGACGTGTGGGAGTGGACTTCGAGTCCATACGTGAGCTACCCGGGCTTTAAGCCGCTCGCGGGCTCGCTCGGCGAATACAACGGTAAATTCATGTGCAACCAGATGGTACTGCGCGGCGGTTCCTGCGTAACACCGCGGTCGCACATCCGCGCGACGTATCGCAACTTTTTTCCACCACACGCGCGCTGGCAGTTCAGCGGCATTCGATTGGCGAGGGATTTATGAGCAAACCGGCACTGACGCTGGACCTGGTCGATCAGCACCCGACGCACAAAGACCTGAAGGCCGACGTGATGAACGGCCTGCGGCAGCCGCGCAAGTGGATTTCGTCGATGTATTTCTACGACGAGCGCGGCTCCAAGCTGTTCGATGAAATCTGCAAGCTGCCGGAATATTATCCGACACGCACTGAACTCTCGATCATGGAGCAATACGCGGGCGAAATGAGCGCGTTGCTCGGGCGGGAAGTGTCGCTGATTGAATTCGGCAGTGGCAGCAGCCTAAA
>DASSOO010000140.1:0-5607 GCA_035700455.1 Gammaproteobacteria bacterium | reverse complement strand
CCGATATCGTTGAGTACGCAAAAGCCGGCGGCGTGGTTGCGGCCGGCGTGATGCAGCCCCCCGATCGGCACGAACGCGCGGCGGCTGCGCCCCGTAGCAACATCGGCGCAGGCGTTCAGCGTCGTGCCGGCAACCTGGCAGGCGGCCTCGAACAGGCCGGGCTCGGCGGGCGTATCGCCGTCATCGAGAAAACCGCGTCCCGCCCGGCAGCGTTCTTCGATAAAGTCCAGAAACCGCCGGGTATGAAACCGCTCCAGCTCGGCCCGCGTCGCGGCCCGCAAAGTGCCGCGTTCGACGCGCCTGTCCAGCCCCCGGCGCACCGCCTCGTTCCAGAACGCGTCATGCCGGTCGCGCCCGAACGGGTGTCCGTCGCCGAAGCCGTAGGCGGCGACGGCGGGGCCCGCATAAATGGTGACGATGTCGCGAGACTTTGAAATCATGGCTAAAGGTAAGTCTATAAAAAGTGCCTAGGACTGAGTGCCTGGGACTAAGTGAAAGACACGCGATTCTAATACTCAGTCCTAGCTACTTAGTCCCAGGCACTTCCGACGGGTATGATGGCGCTACCGGATTCCCGGAACAACAACATCATGACTGGCGACAACCCGTTAATCGTCGGCTGGCGCGAATGGGTCAGCCTGCCGGAGCTCGGCATCCGCTTTATCAAGGCGAAGATCGATACCGGCGCACGCAGTTCGGCGCTGCACACGTTTTCGCTCGAGCGTTTTACGCGCGGCGGCGAGACGTGGCTGCGCTTCGGCGTGCACCCGAAGCAGCAGGCAACAAGGCCGGAGCGGTTCGCGGAAGCGCGCATGATCGACGAGCGCTGGGTAACCGACTCCGGCGGACACCGCGAACGCCGCCCCGTCATTCTGACGCCGCTCGCCGTCGGCGGCCTGAGCTGGCCGATTGAAGTCACGCTGACCGACCGTGATACGATGCGATTTCGGCTGTTGATCGGACGCACCGCGATGCAGCACGGGCTGATCGTCAACCCCGGTGCATCTTACCTGACCGGCCGCCGCAAGCAGGATACCCGCACCCGCTGACCGCTGCCCGCCGTCTCGGCGCGTAAGGATACGTATGAAAATCGCGATCTTGTCCCGGGTTCCAAGCCTATACTCGACACGCCGCCTGGTCGAGGCCGGACGCGAGCGCGGCCACTCGATGCATGTCATCGATCCGCTGCGCTGTTACATGAACATTGCCGCGCACAATCCGGAAATCCATTACAAGGGCAAGAAGCTCGAAGGCTTCGACGCGGTTATCCCGCGCATCGGCGCGTCGATCACGTTCTATGCGACCGCCGTGCTGCGCCAGTTCGAAATGACCAATGTGTTTCCGCTCAACGAGTCCGTCGCGGTCGGCCGCGCACGCGACAAGCTGCGCTCGCTGCAACTGCTGGCGCGCAAGGGTATCGGCCTGCCGGTCACGGGTTTCGCGCACTCTCCGGACGACACGCAGGACCTCCTGAACCTCGTCGGCGGTGCGCCGGTCGTCATCAAGCTGACGGAAGGCGCGCAAGGCGTCGGCGTGGTGCTGACGGAAACGCGGCCGGCGGCCGAGAGCGTCATCGAAGCCTTTCGCGGCCTCGACGCACACTTTCTGGTACAGGAATTCATCAAGGAAGCCGGCGGCAGCGACATCCGCTGTTTCGTCATCGGCGACAAGGTGGTCGCCGCGATGCGCCGCCAGGCGAAGGAAGGCGATTTTCGTTCCAACCTGCACCGCGGCGGCAGTGCGGAAATTATCCGCATCACACCCGAAGAACGCTCGACCGCGGCGCGCGCGGCGAAGATCATCGGCCTGAATGTCGCCGGTGTCGACATCCTGCGCTCGAACCACGGCCCGGTTGTCATGGAAGTCAACTCGTCGCCGGGCCTCGAAGGCATCGAAGGCGCGACCGGCCGGGATATCGCCGGCATGATCATCGAGTTCATCGAAAAAAACTGGAAGCCGGGCAAAACGCGTACAAAAGGCGCGGGTTGAGCGGCGCCATGCGACCTCTGCCCTGACCCTGCTAACTTCCGGCCGCCCCGGCGACGGCTCGGGTTTGGGCTTGCCTTTCTTTTGTTTCGCCGCTACCGTGAACGGCTTCAAATTTCGGTCCAGGAGCAGCCTCATGAAGCTGTCAGCCGTTGTTGCCGGTCTCTTTTTTGCCGCATCCGCCTTCGCCGCACCGCATCCCTTCAACGTCCACGACCTGGTGATGATGGACCGGGTCGGCAGCCCCCAGTTGTCGCCGGACGGCAGCAAGGTTGCGTTCACCGTGCGCGAGACGGATTACGACGCGAACAAGGGCGTCACCAGCGTCTGGGAGCTGGATTTGACGAAGTCGGACGCGACGCCGCAACAGCTTGCACCCGGCAACAGCCCGCACTGGTCGGCCGATGGCAAGGAGTTGTACTTTCTGTCATCCAAGTCCGGCTCCAGCCAGTTGTGGCGCGTGGGTGACGACGGCTTCGCCGAGCAGGTCAGCGACCTGCCGCTCGACATCAACAATTACAAACTCTCGCCCGACGGCCGCCACGTGCTGATGTCGATCGATGTGTTCATGAATTGCACCGACCTCGCCTGCAGCCGGCACCGGCTCGATGCGCGCGCCGCGGACAAGGCTACCGGCCGCCTGTATACGCACCTGTTCTTCCGTCACTGGGACCAGTGGTCGGACGGGCGGCGCTCGCAGCTGTTCATGGCTACGCTCGACGACGGCAAGCTCTACGGCGAGCCGGTATGGCTGACGCGCGGCGTCGACGGCGACATTCCGTCGAAGCCGTTCGGCGACGACAGCGAATACGCGTTCTCGCCCGACGGCAAGACGGTTTACTTCGACGTGCGGGCGGTCGGCGCGAGCGAAGCCTGGTCGACCAACTTCGACATCTATTCGGTGCCGGCCGACGGCTCTTCCGCCCCGCGCGACCTGACGGTCGACAACAAGGCCTGGGACGGCTACCCGCTCGTCTCGCACGACGGCAAGACGCTCTATTACCTGGCGATGAAAACGCCCGGCTTCGAGGCCGACCGCTTCGGCATCATGGCGCGCGACCTCGCGACCGGCAACACGCATGAAGTCGATCCGCACTGGGACCGCAGTGCCGGACCGCTCCAGCTTTCCGCCGACGGCAAGACGCTCTACACCGCCACCGACGACTGGGGCGACCGCGCGCTGTTCGCGGTCGACGCAGCGAGCGGCAAGGCCGACAAAATCGTCAGCCACGGCACCGTCACCGGCTTCGACGTGGGATCTCGCGGCCTCGTCGTTGCGCGCCAGGACTTCAGGCACCCGACAGACCTGTATCTCGCCGGCGCGCGCGGCCAGGACTTGCGCCAGGTGACGCATTTCAACGCCGAACGCCTCAAAAACATCGAATTCGCCGACTACCAGTTCTTCACTTTCAAGGGCTGGAACGGCGACACGGTGCAGGGCTACGTGATGAAGCCGGTCGGCTACAAGCCCGGCCACAAATACCCGGTCGCGTTCCTCGTGCACGGCGGCCCGCAGGGCGCGTGGACCAATGATTTTCACTATCGCTGGAATCCGGAAACCTACGCCGGCCAGGGCTACGCCGTCGTCGCGATCAATTTCCACGGCTCGACCGGCTACGGCCAGGCGTTCACGAACGCGATTTCGCAGCACTGGGGCGACCGCCCGCTCACCGATCTGAAGGACGGCTGGGCCGCGGCGCTGAAAAAGTTTTCGTTCCTCGACGGCAAGCACGCCTGCGCGCTCGGCGCGAGCTATGGCGGCTACATGATCTACTGGATGGCCGGCGTCTGGAACAAGCCGTGGAACTGCCTCGTCGACCACGACGGCGTGTTCGACATGCGCATGATGTATTACGCGACCGATGAGTTGTGGTTCGAAGAACACGAGAACGGCGGTACGCAATACGAGCACCCGGCGAACTACGAAAAGTTCAACCCGCTCGACCACGTCAAGAACTGGCGCGTGCCGATGCTCGTCGTCCACAGCGCGCACGACTTCCGCATTCCCGAAAGCCAGGGCTTCGGCGCGTTCACCGCACTGCAGCGCCGCGGCATTCCGAGCGAACTGCTGACTTTCCCCGACGAAAGCCACTGGGTCTCGAAGCCGCAAAACAGCGTCGAATGGCACGACACCGTCAACGCCTGGCTGAAACGTTGGATTCGAAAATGACGAAGTGACGCGATTCCTTCGGGGTGGCTTGCCGCCCCGGAGGGCGCGGCCGCCCTTTTTCCCGCTTGCGCGGTATCGCCGGAATACTATATAAATGAATAGTATTTTTCGGAGATGCCATGCCTTCGCTCACTGCCCGCCAAGCCGAAATCCTGGCGCTGATTCGCGCGACGCTGGACGCGCGCGGCATTCCGCCGACACGCGCGGAAATTGCCGCCCGCCTGGGCTTTCGCTCGCCAAAGGCAGCCGAGGATCACCTGCGCGCCCTGGCGCGCAAGGGCGCGATCGAACTGCTGCCGGGCGCCGCCCGCGGCATTCGCCTGTGTGAGTCGCAGGCAGACGCGGAAGACGCCGGGCTGCCGCTGATCGGCCGGGTCGCGGCCGGCGCGCCGATACTGGCGGTCGAGCATATCGAAGGCCGCTACCAGGTCGACCCGCGGCTGTTCAGGCCGCGCGCCGACTACCTGCTGCGCGTCACGGGCGAAAGCATGGTCGAAGCCGGCATTTTCGATGGCGACCTGTTAGCCGTGCACCGCACGCCGGAAGCCGCCGACGGCCAGATTGTCGTCGCGCGGCTCGAAGACGAAGTCACCGTCAAACGTCTGCGGCGCCGCGGCCGGCAAATCGAACTTCTGCCCGCCAATCCGGCATTCGCGCCGATCCTCGTCAATCGCAGCCGGGCTTTCGCGATCGAAGGTTTGGGCGTGGGCGTAATCCGGGGTCGCGCATGAATGCGGCGCTGGACAGCGTCCTTGCCCGGACGGATGTCTGGCGCGGCAGCGGGAATGCCTGGCGCGAAACGCTGCCGACCGGCTTTGATCCCCTGGATGCCTGTCTCGGCGGCGGCTGGCCGCTCGGTGCACTAGCCGAATGCCTCATCGCCCATCCCGGCGGTGGCGAAATGTCGCTATTCCTGCCGGCACTCGCGCGGACGACGCGGCACAAGGGTGCGGCTTTCGTCGCGCCGCCGTATCTGCCGTACGCACCCGCACTGGCGCAGGCGAACATCGACCTGTCCCGCCTGCTGATCCTGCAGCCGCACGACACCGCCGATGGCCTGTGGGCGGCGGTGCGATGCCTCGCAAGCGGCGCCTGTCGCATGGCGCTGATCTGGGCCGAGCGCCTCGGCGGCCGGGGGTTGCGCCGGCTGCAACTGGCGGCCGAGGAAGGCGGTACGCTCGCTGTTTTGTTCCATCCCTTATCCGCCGCCAATCGGCCGTCGCCGGCGACGCTACGCCTCGCCGTACGGCCGGCACCCTCCGGTCTCATCATCGAAATATTGAAGTGCCGCGGCCGGCCCGCCTGCACGCTCTCATTGCAGAATCTCGCGCTGGCCTGACGGCGGCGTTTACTGTTCCCCCGCCGCCATGCCCCGACCGCTCCCACTCCCCCTCCCGCTGCCGTCACCGGTTCCCCGGCCCATTGCCGCTGCGGAACGGCCGCACTCGAAA
>DASSOO010000139.1:0-4382 GCA_035700455.1 Gammaproteobacteria bacterium | reverse complement strand
GTTGAACGGCCGCGTGCCGCCGTCGACGAGCGCGAGTTGGCCGGCCGCCAGCGCGTTCCAGACATCTTCCATAAAACGCGACGCGCGCCCGGCGATGTTCGGCGGACACAGAATCACGGTTTCGAGGCCGCTGCCGTTGGCGGCGATGACCTTTTCGTCCTGGCGCAGTTTGAGCGCGCCGTAACCGCTCGCGTCGGCCGTCGACGCATCTTCCGTCAGCGGCATTTCAACTGCCGGCGTCCCGTAAATCGCGACGCTGCTGATGTGCACCAGCCGATTTACGTGCTGCCGGCGGCAGGCGGCGATGATGTTGTCGAGCCCGGCGAGCATCGCGTCCTGTTTGCCGCGGCTGCAGTTGACGACGTGCGTGCAACCGGCAAGCGCGTCGCTGAGCGCGGCGGCGTCGAGCAGGTCGACGAATACCAGCGGCTCGCAGCTGCGCGCGAGGTTCCAGACATTGCCGCTGCTGTGCACGATCGGTGTGACGCTGACCCCGCCGTGCGCCTGCAGATGATGGTAAAGCGCGTCGCCGAGAAATCCCGATGCACCGATGACCGCAACTTTCATGAAACGGCCTCCATGCGCGGATGCTGTTCCTGCGGAGCCTCGGCAAGCGGCCGGCGGTGCGCGTACAGCGATTCGATCAGGCGCAGCGATCCGAGACCTTCGGCCACCGGCACTTCAGGGTCGCGGCCGGCGCGGCAGGCGGCAACGAAGTCGAGCAACTGGCGCTGAAAACGGTCGAGGCGGCCTTCGAAAGGATCGCGCTCGCTCGGTTGCAGTGTCAGGTGCACGTCGTCGCCGGGCGGCGCAAACACCGGCCACGCGTCGTCGGTTTCGGCGAAGAACACGCGGCCCTTGGCGGTATCCAGCATCATGCCGCCGGGCAGGCTGCGCGTCTTCGAAAAGCGCAATGCCGCCGTCAGCGGCTCGCCGCGCGGCCGGTCGAAACGCAGCCGCAAAATCGCGTTCGCCTCCGGGCCGCCTTCAGCATCGTCGAAGTATTCGATGGCGCCTGGTTGCCCGAACCAGTGCAGCATGCGGTCGAGGAAGTGCGTCGCGGTAATCATGATGACACCGCCGCCGGCGGCATCGCTGTGCGTGTTGTAGGCACTGAACGGTGCCCAGCCGCCGCGCGTGCCGGACTGGAATGCGAAACGCCGCACGCCACCGAACCAGTTGTCGCGCAACAGCCGGCCCATGAAGCGCACGTTCGGCTGAAAGCGACTGCAATAGGCGACGCCGGCGGTCGCACCACTCGCAGCCGCCGCGGCGACGATGCACTCACCCTGCGCAACCGTGGCGGCGAGCGGCTTTTCGATCAGCACCGGCACGCCCGCTTCGAGCAGCGCAACCGCCGCCTCCGCGTGAAGATGGTTCGGACTCGCGATCAATGCGCCGTCGACTTTACCCGCGAGGCCGGCAACCGAGTCGGATATCTGCGCATGCAAGCCGTAATCGGCCGCAAGCTCGGCGATGCGGGTGCGTGCCGGATCGACCAGCGCCGCGACCTCGATGTCCGGCAGGCTCAGCGCCGCCGGCAGATGGCATTGCACCGCCACCTTGCCGACGCCGACGAGCGCGAGTCTGAATTTATCCTTCACCGTGTCTCCTCATTCCATGAGCGTTGCAAAATCTCTGCGCGAACCGAACAGCCCTTTGAACTGCGCGATGTGTGCGAGATACGTATCCGGGGATTCCGTCAGCCGGACGAACTCGGACAACTGCGTAAGCTTGTTCGCCTTGTTGCGCTCCCACAGCGCGCGCCGCGCACCGAAGGCTTCGCCGAGCAACAGCGTCAACACGAATCGTGTCCGCTGCGCCGCCGGCACACGCCACGGTTGGCGGGCGCTCAGCCTGAGCGCCTGGCCGATCAGCGCGTTGTGCTCCATGCGTCCACCGCGCGGAAACCGGTTGAGATAGCCGGCCGTTAGTTGATCCAGAGGATCATGTGTTGATGCTATATCGCTGAAATTATTATTAAATTTTTGGATAGAACGTGCCTGCACGGAGACCCTCAGCTTCTCTTTCGGATCGAGACTCAATGTCTGGCGCAGGAACGCGCGGTCGAAGTACGGACACAGGCTTTCGATCGCCCAGCTCTGGTACGTCTGGCTCGCGAGCGATATCTTGCGGCGCGTGCGCTGACGGAGCAGGAACAGCGTGAAGCGGTTGGGCGAATCGCCGCATTCGGCGAGCAGTTGTGCGCAGCGGTGTCTCAGTGCCGCGGTTTCCACCGGCGGCGAGAGCCAGTCGGTCGCGCGCGGCATGAAGTCGTCGAGGAACGCCGTGTCGCCGCCGGCTTCGAGATAGCGCTGCTTGATGTATAACGCGCCGACCGCCATATCGCCGCCGATGCCGTCGAAGTTGACGCGCTCATCGTCTTCGAGCGCGAGTGCAAGCGCCGCACAGAACAGATGTTCGTCGGACTGGAAATCGGCGACCAGATCGCGGCAGCGGCGTGCGAGCGCGCGGTCGGCCGCGGTGCGCGGATATACCAGCCAGCCGCGCAGCTTTGCGTGCCGGCACAGCGCGCGCACGATGCCGCTTTCGAATTCGCGGCCGTCCGGCAACACTTCGGGCACGGTAAAAATTTCCGGCCGGATGTCGTGGTCGAGCAGCCACGCGAGAATACGGCGGCTGTCGTAACCGCCCGACAGCGTCAGCATCGTCGAGTTTCTCGCATCATAGAGTGCGGTCAGCCGCTGCATCGCGGCGTCGAACAGGCTGCGCTGCTCGTCGAGAAAATCATCGATGTTGCAAGGCCGCAGTTCGATCGTGCCGAGGAAGTCTTCGTAGCGCGTTGCGCGATAGCCGCGGGTCGTGAAGCGAATGACTTCCGCCTCGCCGAAGCGCGAAGCACCCTCGAGCAGCGTATGGCTGCCGAGCGGATAACCGAACGCGAGCCGTTCCTGCCACGCCGGCAGCGATACCGTCGGCTTCTCCTGAGCAACGATCAATGCCTTGAGATCGGATGCGACGACATAGCCGCCGGGAATGGCGATCCAGTGCAGCGGTCGCATGCCGAGCTTGTCGACGCCGGCTTCCAGCGCTTGTTCGCGGCCGTTCCAGCGCACGTAAGCGAATACGCCGTCGCCGCCGCGAAGAGCCATCGCCCGGTCGGCGTCGAGTGCGGCAAACAGGCTGGTCGCGGTATCGCCGTGAATCGCCGCATCGAGTCGCAGCGACTCCGGCGGCAGATAGTAGCCGCACATCATGCCGGCTGTGTCGCGGTGCGTAATCGGCTGCGGACAGCGATTGACCGGGTCGGGCTGTGCGCGCAGCAGGCAGCACAACGTATCGCCCGCTTCGAACAGCCGTTCTTCGAGCGGGTACCGGTTCGACAAATCCAGCGACCGGCGCAAGCGCTCGCGCAACAGTGCAAACCGCGCCGCATGTCTGCGCTCCAGAACCAGTGCGGCGATGCGCGCCATCAGGAAGACTCTCCGGCAAGACGCATCGGCGCTGCGGCGATATCGTAAAGCGGCGCGAGCGCCGGGCTTTCAGCCACCACGGCGAGGATGCGGTCGATGCGGACGCTGTCGAGTTCATGGCGCCAGCGATTCGCGGACCTGGCGGGGTTCTTGAACACGCTGAAATAGCGCTGGTTGCCGCCGCTGGTACTGGCCTGGATAAATGCCTGCGTCTGTGCGTGCCATTCGAGACCGGCAAATGTGAACAACGTACGTGCCACCGCCGGTGGATCAGCGCAGAGATCTTCGTAGCGAACCGCATGCGCGCGCCCGGCGCCCTCCTCGAGCGCCTTTTCGTTGACCAGCACCCATTGCCATGCCAATCGCTCTTCCGATGTCAGGCGCCTGAGCACTTCGACCGTCAGGCCGCGGCGGCGTCCCTGCGGCGTCTCGCACAGCATTTTGAAAATCCCGTAATACTCGCTGCTGCGGCTCGGAAAACCGCTTTCGCGCTCGCCGCGCAGCACCGACGCGATGTGTCCGCAGGGATGGCGCAGCAGGTGAATGAACTTCGTTCCGGGCAGCGCGTCGAGCAATATCGCAGTGCGACCGAGGCCGCGAATCGATTTCCACACCATAACCGGTGGCGGCCGCACACCATCGACGCGCGCGCCCGGGACCGGCCAGTTGCGGTTGATGCGTGTGCCGAGGCGCGCGCCGAACGCGGCAGCACGAAAGAACTGGTAGCCGGGCGCCGAGCGATAGCTTTTTGAAAACAGCGGCGGCTTGGCCGCGTGACGGTAATCGTTGACGCGCGCCAGGCCCTGCGCGAAGGCCTGTACGGCGGTGCGATAACGCATCGAGTCGGCAGCGTCGGCAAACGGCGGTACCTCATCGAGGTGCGGAAAATTGTCGGGCTCGGACCGATACGCAGTGTCCGGATGGCTGTCGAAAATCTTGCCGAGCCAG
>DASSOO010000138.1:0-4500 GCA_035700455.1 Gammaproteobacteria bacterium | reverse complement strand
TTCGACCCGCCGAACGGCCGGACAGGAAGTCCGGGCTGGCGGGCGCACCAGGGATGGTTTCTCGCCGCACCTTAATTCGAGCCACGTCCGGAAGGGTTGCAACAAGCGAAAGCGCTCCCCTGCTAAGGGGCGAGCCGGAGTAAGCCGAAGCACAGCTTCGGCCCGGCGAGCGGCCGGACACGAAGTCCGGGCTGGACTTTTTTGCGGAGCAGGAAGCGCAGCAAAAATGAGGGCACTATCCGCCCTTCGAGGGTTCGCCAAAATCGGCAGGACTGCCGATTTTCACCGCCGCAGGCGGCCCGAAGGGCGCGGTACAGGAAGTACCGCGTGTCATCCCTCCCTCTCGCGGCCGGCAGGCCGCCGGCGGGAGAATATAAAGAGTTTTTTGGAGAGGTGGCTGAGTGGTCGAAAGCGCTCCCCTGCTAAGGGAGTAAGGGCACTATCCGCCCTTCGAGGGTTCGAATCCCTCCCTCTCCGCCAGTTAAAGAAAAAGGGGCCGCGTGCCCCTTTTTCTTTAACTTGATGACCGGGGGTTCGAACCCTCGAAGACCTAATCAGCCGGTTCGATAAAATCGGCAGGGCGAGGCGGAAACAGCCGAAGCACTGCTTCGGCCCGCCGAGCGGCCGCACAGGATGTGCGGGCTGGCAGGCGCACCAGGGACGGGTACTAGTCGCCGCCCCCATGTCGCCGCGCACCCCTTCTTCTTTAACATCCATTCCCACCCCCATTTACCCCCAAATCCCCCACGCACCACAACGCTGTCACGGTTCGCCTTTGTCGCCCCGACGACGCGTTAACATGACATGGAGTCCACTTGCGAACCGGTCGATGCACAGCGCGAGAGCTGAAGAAGGCGGTGAGGCAGATTCGCCGATCTGCTTCGCGGGACGCGCGCCATGAGCGACGCCGTAGGTGATGCCGGCGCCGCCGGCGGCCGCGCCGGCCTTTCCACGGAGGAGGCCCGCCGGAGGCTCGAAGCGGAAGGCCCGAATCTGTTGCCAAGCCGCGGTGCCCGGCCTTTCTGGCGCATCGCCTTCGACGCCTTGCGGGAACCGATGCTGTTACTGTTGCTCGCTGGCGGTGGCATTTATCTGCTGTTCGGCAGCCCCGGCGAATCAGTCATTCTATTTATGTTCGCGTCCGGTTCCATCGTTCTGACAGTCGTTCAGGAGACGCGTACGGAGCGGGCGCTCGAGGCACTGCGCAATCTGTCTGCGCCGCGGGCACTCGTGATACGCGACGGCGAGCGGGTGCGGATCCCGGGTGCCGAAGTCGTGCGCGGCGATTTGCTGGTACTCGAACAGGGCGATCGCGTGGCGGCGGATGCTCGCGTGCTGGAGGCGCGCGAGCTGGAGCTCGATGAATCGCTGTTGACCGGGGAATCGTTGCCGGTACGCAAGCGCGCGGCAGTGTCGGGCGATACCGCGATTGTGCGGCCGGGCGGGGACGATCTGCCGTTTGTTTATTCGGGCACCATGGTCACGCGCGGCGGCGGTTTCGCCGAGACGCTTGTGACAGGGCCGCGCACGGAAATAGGCAGGATTGGCCAGTCGCTGGCGACGCTCGAAAGCGTGCCGCCGCGCCTGCGCAAGGAAACGGCTCGCATTGTGCGTGTGGCCGCTGTCGGCGGCAGTTCGGTCGCGCTGCTGGTGGTGCTGCTGTTCGGTTTGTTTCGCGGCAGTTGGACGGAAGCGATGCTGGCCGGTATCGCGATCGGGATGTCACTGCTGCCCGAGGAATTCGGCGTTGTGCTGACGATATTCCTCGCCATGGGAGCGCGACGCATCGCGCGCGCAGGCGTGCTGACTCGCCGTATTGCAGCGATCGAAACCATGGGCGCGACGACGCTGCTGTGCACCGACAAGACCGGCACGCTGACGCAGAACCGGATGACGGTGACGGAGCTGTGGCTGGCATCCGGCGAAAGTCTTCCGGCCGGCGGTTCAGGCGCGGTACCCGAGCGGTTTCGCAAGCTTCTCGACATCGGCCTGCTCGCGAGCGCGCCGGTCCCGGTCGATCCGATGGATGCGGCGTTCCACGCTGCGGGGCGCAATCTCGCCACGCAAGGTCGCTGGGCGTTGGCACACAGCTATGGGCTGCGCCCTGAATTGCTGGCGATAACGAATGTGTGGGATACCGGCCACGAGTTGCTCGTCGCCGCAAAAGGCGCACCGGAAGCGATCGCCACGCTGTGCGCCCTGAAAGGGGACGAGCGCACGCGCTTCAATGCCGCGGTCGATGCGATGGCGGCGCACGGCATGCGCCTGCTCGGCATCGCCGCGGCGCACGGTACCCGCGGCGCACCGGCCGATTATCCGGCCAGATACCAGTTTCGCCTGCTGGGCCTCGCGGGCCTGTCGGACCCGCTGCGCGAAGGGGCCGCGGACGCGGTGGCGCAGTGTGGCGCCGCAGGCATCAAGGTGGTGATGATCACCGGCGACTATGCCGCGACCGCGCGGGCCATTGCCGCGCAAGCCGGCATTACCGGCGGCACCGTGATGACCGGCGCTGAGCTGGACGCGCTCGACGACTCCGCGCTCGCGTCACGAATCGGCGAAGTGCGCATATTCGCGCGGACGCTGCCGGAGCAGAAGTTGCGGATTGTCGAAGTCTACAAGGCCGCGGGCGAGATCGTGGCGATGACAGGCGACGGCGTCAACGACGCACCGGCGCTGCGCGCGGCGCATGTCGGAGTGGCCATGGGCGGGCGCGGCACGGACGTGGCCCGCGAGGCGGCGGCGCTGGTGTTGCTGGATGATGACTTCGGCTCGATCGTTAAGGCGATTCGCCTGGGGCGCCGTGTCTACGACAACATCCGCAAGGCAATGGGTTTTATCGTAGCCGTTCATGTGCCGATTGCGGGCCTCGCGCTGCTGCCGCTGCTGACCGGCAGCATGATTGTGCTCGGTCCGGTGCACATCGCATTGATCGAGTTGATCGTTGACCCGGTCTGCGCGCTCGCGTTCGAGGCCGAACATGGCGAAGAAGGCATCATGACGCGCCCGCCGCGCAGCGTCGCCGCGCGGCTGTTTTCCCGGCCTATGCTCATGTGGAGTCTGCTCCAGGGCGGGCTTGCGCTGATAGCACTGATCGCGTTGTTCGCAGCAGGCCAGTGGTTCGGCCTGCCGCATCCTCAACTGCGCGGGCTTATGTTTTTTGCCCTTGTCGCCGCTGTCTTGGCGCTGATTATCGTCAACCGTTCGTTTAGCACATCGCTGTGGCGCGCACTGACGCGCGGCAACCCCACGTTGCGCTACATCGTGGGCGGCGTCGTCGCCGGAGCAATCGCCATTCGCGCCGCGCGTCCGGTGCGCGACATCCTCGATTTCGGCCCGATCGATGGCCGCTACATGCTCGCCGCCGCAGCCATCGGTATCGCGCTGGCGCTGCTGCTGGAAAAACTGAAGCCGCTGTCCAGCCGAAACTGATCCGCCGCCGCATTTGGCAATCGCGCCGCCATCGGCGACAATCGCCGGCGCCACATTCCCACGGAGAATCCCATGCGATCGCTTGCCGCGCTGGTCCTGACTTCCCTGTTGCTGCCGCTTGCCGCCTACGCCGGCGACCCGCAGTCCTACGCGCAGCCGAAGGAGGCGCAGGTGACGCACGTCGATCTTAACCTCGCGGTCGATTTCGGGCACAGGCAACTGCACGGCGATGCGACGCTCACCGTCGACTGGCGCGACCCGCAGGCGAAGGCGCTGGTACTGGACACCCGCGACCTGCACATAGAACGCATCGAGGCCGTTGGCACCGGTGGTACCCGGGCGCTGCATTACGAGCTTGCGCCGCGCGATGCGCGACGTGGCAGCAAGCTGACGGTTGAGGCGCCGAAGCATCCGCGCGAAATCCGCATCGCCTACACAACGTCACCCAACGCGTCCGGCCTGCAATGGCTGACCCCGGCGCAGACGGCTGACAAGCACATGCCATTCATGTATTCGCAGTCCGAGTCGATCCATGCGCGCTCGTGGATCCCGTTGCAGGATTCACCGGCGATCCGCTTCACCTGGCATGCGCATGTCACCGCGCCGAAGAACGTGCGCGTGGTGATGAGCGCGCCAAACGATGCGAAGCATCCGCTCAATGGCTCCTTCGATTTCACGCAGACGCATCCGGTGCCGTCGTACCTGATGGCGATTGCGGCCGGCGACATCGCGGTGCGCGAAACCGGGCCGCGCAGCGCGGTCTATGCCGAGCCGTCGGTGGTCGACAAGGCCGCACACGAATTCGAAGACACGGAAAAAATGATCGAAACCGCCGAGAAGCTCTACGGCCCGTATCGCTGGGGCCGCTACGACCTGATCGTGCTGCCGCCGTCGTTTCCGTTCGGCGGCATGGAAAATCCGAACATGACGTTTGCGACGCCGACGGTACTCGTCGGCGACAAAAGCCTGGTGTCGGTGGTTGCGCATGAACTTGCGCATTCGTGGTCCGGCAATCTCGTTACCGCCGCGTCGTGGCGCGACATCTGGCTCAACGAAGGCATAACGACCTAC
>DASSOO010000137.1:0-4577 GCA_035700455.1 Gammaproteobacteria bacterium | reverse complement strand
ACTGCAACCAGACCGGGCAAATGCTGGCCGCGCTGTGGCAGCGGCCGCAGGCCACGTTTGTCTCGAAGCTTGCGCTCGGGGACGGCAAGGCCGCCTGCACGCGCGAAGTGGATGCGGGGCTTGAAACCATCGAAGTCGATCTGCCGGCGGTGGTGACGACGGACCTGCGCCTCAACCAGCCGCGCTACGTCAAGATGCCCGACATCATGAAAGCCAAGCGCAAGCCGCTCGACACGATCGAGTTAAGTGCACTGGGGCTGCCGGACGTACCGGCGCTCGAAGTCACCGCCTTCGAGGCGCCGCGGGGCCGCAGCGGCGGCGGCCGCCGGGTGGCCGACGCCGCCGAACTGGTCGCGGCCCTGAAAGAACGGGGAGTCCTCTGATGCCGAAAATCCTCGTCATTGCCGAACACGACGGCAAGCAACTGAACGCCGCGACCGCAAAAGCGGTGACCTGCGCCGCCGCGATCGGCGGCGATATCGACGTGGCCGTGCTTGCGGCGGATGCCGCGGCCGTTGCCGCCGAAGCCGCGGCGCTTGCAGGCATCAAGCGCGTGTTGAAGGTCGAGCGGCCGGAAAACGATGCCCCGCTCGCCGCCGTGCTCGCGCCGCAGATTGCCGCGCTCGCGGTCGATTACACGCACGTGCTGCTGCCGTCCACGACCTTCGGCAAGGACGTGATGCCGCGCGTGGCGGCACTCGTCGGTGTCGCGCCGGTCAGCGACATCATGTCGGTAATCGACGCGACGACATTCCGCCGCCCGATTTACGCCGGCAACGCAATCATCACCGTCAAGACACCGGCCGAACCGTTGGTGCTCGCGACGGCACGTACGGCCTCGTTCCAGCCGGCCGCGCCCAGCGATCAGGCGGCCGAAATCGTCGCAAAGACCGTGGATGCCGAACTGCCGTCGTATACGCGCTACGTCGGTCTTGAAGGCGCGGCCGGCGATCGCCCCGACCTGCAATCGGCGGCGCGCGTTGTCTCCGGCGGCCGCGGCGTCGGCAGCAAGGAAAACTTCGAGATCATCTACAAACTCGCCGACAAGCTGCATGCCGCGGTCGGCGCCTCGCGCGCGGCGGTCGACGCCGGACTGGTGCCGAACGACATGCAGGTCGGCCAGACCGGCAAGATCATCGCGCCGGACCTGTACGTTGCCGTCGGTATTTCCGGCGCCATCCAGCACGTGACCGGTATCAAGGATGCCGGCACGATCGTCGCGATCAACAAGGATCCGGACGCGCCGATTTTCGAGATCGCGGATATCGGCCTGGTCGGCGACCTCTTCGAGGTGCTGCCGGCACTGGAACAAGAGCTGGATTCGGTATAGGACAACGATGCGGGACGCCGCCATGAAGACAACGCAACCGCTGTGGGTGCCGGATGAAAAGCGCCGCGGGCAAACCAACCTCGCCTGCTTCATGGCCGGCGTGCATGCGAAACATGGCATCGGCGCAGACGACTATCCCGCGCTGTATCGCTGGTCGATCGGGCACCCGGAACAGTTCTGGCCGGAAGTCTGGGAGACTTTCGGCGTCCGCGCGAGCCGCACGTGGGACGACGTTTTGGTCGACGGCAACCGGATGCCGGGTGCGCAGTGGTTCACCGGCAGCCGGCTCAACTTTGCCGAGAACCTGCTGCGCTATCGCGACGAACACACAGCGCTGCTGTTTCGCGGCGAGCGGGGGCATGAGGTTCGTTACAGCTATGCGGAACTCTACGCTGCCGTTGGACGCGTCGCGCAAGGACTCAGGGCGGCGGGCGTCGGCGTCGGCGACCGTGTCGCCGCATTTATGCCGAACCGGCCGGAGACGGTCATCGCGATGCTGGCGACGACAAGCCTCGGCGCGATCTGGTCGTCGTGCTCGCCCGACTTCGGCATCAACGGCGTGCTCGACCGCTTCGGCCAGATCGAGCCGAAGGTGCTGTTCACGTGTGACGGTTACTTCTACAACGGCAAGACGATCGATTCGCTTGCTCGCGTACGCGACATTCTCGGCAAGTTACCGAGCATAGAGCGCGTCGTCGTTGTCCCGTACGTGGGCGACGCACCGGATACGAACGGCCTGAGCGAATCGGTACGGCCGACGCTGTTCGCCGATTTCGGCGAACCCACCGACGAAATCGAATTCGCGCAACTGCCGTTCGACCACCCGATTTACATCATGTACTCCTCGGGCACGACAGGCGTGCCGAAGTGCATTGTCCACGGTGCCGGCGGCGTGCTGCTGCAGCACCTGAAAGAACTTGCGCTGCACACCGATGTGAAACGCAGCGACAAGGTGTTCTACTTCACCACCTGCGGCTGGATGATGTGGAACTGGCTCGTCAGCAGTCTCGCACTCGGTGCGACCGTGATTCTCTACGACGGCTCGCCGTTTCATCCGCGCCCGGAGTCGTTGTTGCAACTGGCCGACGAAGTCGGCATTACCGTGTTCGGAACCAGCGCAAAATACATTGCGGCGCTCGAGAAGGCCGGCGTCAAAAGCGGCGGCGACTTCAAGCTTGAGGCATTAAAAACGATCCTGTCGACAGGTTCGCCGCTCGCGCCGGAAAGTTTCGATTACGTGTACCGCGACCTCAAGGCCGACGTGCAGTTGTCGTCGATTTCCGGCGGCACCGACATCGTCTCCTGTTTCGCGCTGGGCAACCCGCTGCTGCCGGTGTGGCGCGGCGAGCTACAGTGCCGCGGCCTCGGCATGGCGGTAGAAATCTTTGACGAGGACGGCGAGCCGGTTCGCAACCAGAAAGGCGAACTCGTCTGCGTCAAGCCGTTTCCGTGCATGCCGGTGCGCTTCTGGAACGACCCCGACAGCGCCAAATACAAGGCCGCCTACTTCGAGCGTTTTCCGAACGTCTGGTGTCACGGCGACTATGCGGAGCTGACCGATCATGACGGCGTCATTATCTACGGCCGTTCGGATGCAGTGCTGAATCCGGGCGGCGTACGCATCGGCACGGCCGAAATTTACCGCCAGGTCGAGAAGCTCGACGAAATTCTGGAAAGTATCGCGATCGGCCAGGCATGGCGGGACGATACGCGTATCGTGCTGTTCGTAAAACTGCGGCCGGGCGCGGCGCTCGATGACACGCTGCGCGCGCGCATTCGCGACGTCATTCGCGCGAACACCACGCCGCGGCACGTGCCGGCGAAGATCGTCGCCGTCGCCGATATCCCGCGCACGATTAGCGGCAAGATCGTCGAACTCGCGGTCGCCAACGTCGTTCACGGCCGCCCGGTCAGGAACACCGACGCGCTCGCCAATCCGGAGGCGCTCGAGCACTATCGCGGACTGACCGAATTGCAGACCGATTGATGGATGCGGCTGCCACGCTGACGCCGCGACGGTGCTATACGCGCGATCTGCAGCGGCGCGGTTTCGCGCCCGATCCCGCCCAGGAGAAACTGGTCGCGGCACTCGACGAGTTGTATGCGCACCTGACGACGGCGCGGCGCACGCCGTGGCGACGCGTCTGGCAGCGTCTGCGCAATGACGCGTCGCGCCCCCGGGGACTCTACATCTGGGGCGAAGTCGGCCGCGGCAAGACGTGGCTGATGGACCGGTTTTACGAATGCCTGCCGTTTCCGGAAAAGCAGCGGCTGCATTTCCACCACTTCATGCGTGCGGTGCACGCGGAACTGAAAACGCTGCGCGACCACGAAGACCCGCTGGCGCTGGTCGCCGCGCGCTGGGCAGCGAGCACGCGCGTCATCTGCTTCGACGAGTTCGCGGTGTCCGATATCGCGGATGCGACAATCCTCGGCCGCCTGCTGCAACAGTTGTTCATGAGACACGTGACGCTGGTTGCCACTTCCAACGTCGCACCGGACGATCTTTACCGGAATGGCCTCAAGCGTGAACTGTTTCTGCCCGCGATCGCATTGCTGAAGACGCATCTGCGCGTCATGCATTGCGATGGCGGCCACGACTACCGCCTGCGCCAGTTGCGCCAGGTACGCCTGTACCACACGCCGCTTGATGCCGCCGCGACCGCGGCACTCGAGGAGAGCTTCGCATCCATCGCCGGAGTCGACGGAACACCGCAGAATCTGCAGATCGAAGGCCGCGAGATACCCGCGTGCCGGGTCGCGGACGGCGTCGCCTGGTTCGATTTCGACGTGATTTGCGGCGGCCCCCGCGCAGCCGCCGACTACATCGAGATCGCACGGCTGTTTCACACGGTCATCGTCTCCGGCATTCCGGCGCTGAACGACGACAGCAACGACGAGGCGCGGCGGCTGATCGCGCTCGTCGACGAGTTCTACGACCGCGGGGTCAAGCTGATCGTTTCAGCGGCCGTGTCCCTGGATCAGCTTTACCGCGGCGAGCGGCTCGCGATGGAATTCAAGCGCACGGCGAGCCGGCTAGTCGAAATGCAGAGCGAAGAATATCTGGCGCGGGCGCATGAGGTCTAAGAACGGGACTGGGGACTGGGGGCTGGGGGCTGGGGGCTGGGGAGTAAGACAGCGTGTCGAGGCGATGTGCCGGGTGCTTTCCCGGACCGTGTTCGACAGGGATGTCGAAGACGGAGCCTACAGGGATGTATTCACGGCGTTCCGGGAAAGCGGCCGGCAC
>DASSOO010000136.1:0-2570 GCA_035700455.1 Gammaproteobacteria bacterium | reverse complement strand
ATGCACTGGCAGCGAAGTTCCGTTCACAATAGCCTCTCGCGACCCAAAATGCCGACGTTTGCCGCCAACCTGACGATGCTCTACAACGAAGTCGATTTCATGGATCGCTTCGATGCTGCGGCCAGGGATGGTTTCAAGGGGGTCGAATATCTGTTTCCATATGCCTATCCGAAGGAAGAACTGGCCGACGCGCTCAAGCGCAACGGACTGACGCAGGTGCTGCATAACCTGCCGGCCGGAGATTGGGCGGGTGGTGAACGGGGGATTGCGTGCCTGCCCGACCGTGTCGGAGAATTCCAGGATGGTGTCGGGCGCACGATCGAATATGCGCAGGCGCTCGGCTGCAAGCAGGTGAACTGCCTGATCGGACTGACGCCGGACGGCGTCGACGCGGACAAGGTGCGTGCGACGGTAGTCGGCAATCTGAAATTCGCGGCCGGCAAGCTGAAGGAAGCCGGCATCCGGCTGCTGACCGAGCCGATCAACACGCGCGACATTCCGCGCTTTTACCTGTGCCACACGCAGCAGGCGATCGACATCATGGACGAGGTCGGCTCCGACAACCTGTGGCTGCAGTACGACATTTACCACATGCAGATCATGGAAGGCGATCTGGCGCCCACCATCGAACGCAACTTCAAGCGCATCGCGCATTTCCAGCTGGCGGACAATCCCGGTCGCCATGAACCGGGCACCGGTGAAATCAATTATCCGTTTCTCTACGGGTTCATCGACGGGCTTGGCTACGATGGCTGGATCGGCGCCGAATACAAACCCGGGGCGAAGACCGGCGACGGCATCGGCTGGGTGAAACAGTACCTGTAGTGAGCTGCACCGCGCCCCGCAATGGAGCTGTCGGCGTGCGCGGTTCGATGCATTTTGACGCAGGGAGCCGGCACGCTCCCACAATAGTGGCGACTGAAGAAAAGGAAACAGCGAAATGAGCAAAGTGGGATTCATTGGACTGGGCATCATGGGCGCGCCGATGGCGGCCAACCTGCAGGCGGGCGGACATCAGCTTTATCTTCATGACGTAAAGCCGGTGCCGAAAGCCCTGGCCGACAAGGGCACTGTCTGCGCGTCAGGCAAGGAAGTCGCACAGCAATCCGAAATCATCATCATCATGGTGCCGGATACGCCGCACGTCGACGCGGTGCTGTTCAGTGCGAACGGCGTCGCCGAGGGACTGGCGAAAGGCAAGACCGTAATCGACATGAGCTCGATCTCGCCGATCGAAACCAAGAAATTCGCAAAGAAGATCAACGAGCTCGGCTGCGAATACCTCGATGCGCCGGTATCCGGCGGCGAAGTCGGCGCGAAAGCGGCGTCGCTGACGATCATGGTCGGCGGCACCGATGCGGCGTTTGCGAAAGTGAAGCCGCTGTTCGATCTGATGGGCAAGAACGTGACGCTGGTCGGCGGTGTCGGCGACGGCCAGACCTGCAAGGTCGCGAACCAGATCATCGTCGCGCTCAACATCGAGGCGGTCGGCGAAGCGCTGCTGTTTGCATCGAAGGCGGGCGCCGATCCGGCCAAGGTGCGCCAGGCGCTGATGGGCGGGTTTGCATCGTCGCGTATTCTCGAAGTGCACGGTGAACGCATGATCAAGCGCACCTTCGATCCGGGATTCCGCATCGAGCTGCATCAGAAGGATCTCAACCTCGCGCTCAGCGGCGCGCGTGCGCTCAACATCAGCCTGCCCAACACCGCGACCGCGCAGGAGTTGTTCAACGCTTGCGCCGCGCATGGCGGCAGCGAGTGGGATCACTCGGCGATGGTGCGTGCGCTGGAAGGCATGGCGAACCACGAAGTCGCCAAATAACAATCGCAGGACGGACGTTCGCGTCCGCCACGTTGCCGTACGAGCGCCGTACCGGAGCAGCGGTGCGGCGTTTTGTTGTGCAAGAGGGGAGTGAGTCGATGCGCCGTCGCCGCAAAGCCAAGATTGTCGCCACACTGGGTCCGGCCAGTTCGAGCCTGGAAAACATACGCGATTTGATGCGCGCTGGTGTGGACGTGTTTCGTCTCAATTTCAGCCACGGCACACATGCCGACCACGCCGAGCGCGTGCGGCTGATTCGCCAGGTCGAAACCGAAATGGAGCGGCCCGTCGGCATCCTGATGGATCTGCAGGGACCGAAGCTGCGCGTTGGCGTATTCGGCGCCGGCCCGGTGCAGCTGGTGCCGAAGGCATCATTCCGCCTTGATCTGGACCCGGCACCCGGCGACGTCAACCGCGTGACGCTGCCCCATCCGGAAATTTTTGCCGCGCTGAAACCGGGTGCGGATCTGTTGCTTGACGACGGCAAGATCCGGCTTGAAGTCGTGCGCTGTGGCAAGGACTATGCCGAAACGCGGGTGCGCATCGGCGGCACATTGTCCGAGCGCAAGGGCGTCAACGTGCCCGGTGTGGTGGTGCCGCTGTCGCCGCTGACCGAGAAGGATCACACCGATCTCAAGTACGGGCTGTCATTGGGTGCGGACTGGATCGCGCTATCCTTCGTTCAGCGTGCGGAAGACGTCGACGAGGCGCGCCGCCTGATCGGCAAGCGCGCTGCAATCATGGTCAA
>DASSOO010000135.1:0-3212 GCA_035700455.1 Gammaproteobacteria bacterium | reverse complement strand
GGCGGCTTTCCGCCGGAGCTTTACCGGGTTGAATACCCGGCGCCCGGAGATCCGGTTCTTGCAGACCGGGTGCGCGAACTGCTGGTGGCTGCTGACATCACGCTCGACCAGAGCTGGGGTCTCGATCACGGCACCTGGTCGGTGCTGCGCCATGTGTTCCCGCAGGCAGACGTGCCGGTGGTGCAGTTGAGCATCGACGAAACGCTGCCGCCGGCTTCCCACTATGCACTCGCGGGTGCGCTGGCACCGCTGCGCGACGAGGGCGTGCTCGTGATCGGTAGCGGTAATCTCGTGCATAATCTGCATGCTTACGCTTGGGGCCGCCGGCAGGTCGAGCCGCTCGACTGGGCGGTGCGCTTCGAGCGGCAGGCGCGCCGCCTGCTCGAAGCAGGCGACGTTAAGGCGCTTGTCGATTACGAGACCCTCGGGCCGGATGCATTGCTGGCCGCACCGACGCCGGATCATTTCCTGCCGCTCGTGTACGTGCTGGCGTTGCGCCGGGCCGGAGAGCGTATTTCTTTCCCGGTCGAAGGTTTCGATGGCGGCTCGATTTCGATGTTGACGATCGCAATCGGTCGCGACTAATCAATTGCGACTGGCGGAGGCACGATGGCAGACGATACCCGGGATGACGTCCGGCTTGCGGAAGCGGTAAAAGCCGCCTGCAGGCAGGCAGTGCTGCGCGGCTACGAAGATGCCGCGATCAGCGGGCTTTGCCACGAAGGCGCCTTCGAAGCCGCCGTGGGCGCGCTCGAAATGCTGAACGTCGAAGAAGTTATTACACAACTGCAACGCGAGAATCGAAAATGAACGAGAAGGTCACCGTCTATCAGAAACCAACCTGCAGCAAGTGCGTTGCCGCACGCGAGCTGCTCGATGAGCGCGGCGTCGAGTTCGACGCAGTGAACTACTACGAGACGCCGCTCACGCCTGCGCTATTCCGCGATTTGCTCGACAAGCTCGGCATGCAGGCGCGCGACGTGCTGCGGGCCGACGAGCCGCGCGCGAAGGAGTTGCAACTGGCCGAGCGTGAGCTTTCGGAAGATGAATTGATCGCGATCATGGTCGAAAATCCCGACCTCATCCAGCGCCCGATTGTCGTCCGCGGCGATCGCGCCGTGCTGGCGCGGCCGACCGCAAGCATCGACGAACTATTCTGATCGCTGCGGACGTTCAGCGCCGCTTTTGACTTAAAGCGAAGCGCATGGACATAGCCCTATCTTGCCGGGTACGCAGGCGGCGGCGTAGTCTGAAATTCACGCCGCTGGATTTCTTTTCGGCATTCGGATAGTCGCTGACATGTCCATGGAGGGAATGTGAAAGCCGTCGTTTACAAGGGACCGCATAGCGTCAGTGTCGAAGACGTCGATGATCCGAAGATCCAGGATCCAAACGACGTTATCATCAAGGTTACGACAACCGCGATATGCGGCTCCGACCTGCATATGTACGAAGGCCGTACCGGCGCCGAGCCGGGCATCGTTTTCGGCCACGAAAACATGGGCGTCGTCGAGGAAGTCGGCCGCGGCGTCGCCACCGTCAAGAAGGGCGACCGCGTCGTGTTGCCGTTCAACGTCGCCTGCGGCTTCTGCAAGAATTGCCAGGCCGGCTGGACCGGGTTCTGTCTCACAGTCAATCCCGGCTTTGCCGGCGGCGCCTACGGCTACGTCTCGATGGGCCCGTACCGTGGCGGCCAGGCCGAATACCTGCGCGTGCCGTTTGCCGATTTCAACTGCCTGCAACTGCCCAAGGGCAACGAGCACGAAAACGATTTCGCGATGCTCGCCGACATTTTCCCCACCGGCTACCACGCAACCTCGCTGGCCCGGGTCGGTCCCGGCGAGACGGTCGCGGTCTACGGCGCCGGCCCGGTGGGGCAGATGGCTGCGTATTCGTCGCTGATCAAAGGTGCCGCAAAGGTTTTCGTCGTCGACAAGGTGCCGCACCGTCTGAAGATTGCGCAAGACATCGGCGCGATCCCGATCGACTACAGCGAGGGCGACCCGGTCGAGCAGATCAAGGAGCAGAATAATGGCGAGGGTACCGACAAGGGCATTGACGCCGTCGGGTATCAGGCCACCGCCGAAAAAGGCGAAGAACAGCCTGCTCTGGTACTCAACCAGTTGATCGACACGGTACGTGCGACAGGGATGATCGGTGTCGTCGGCCTCTATGTACCCGAAGATCCCGGCGGCGTCGACGAGCATGCATCGCAGGGGCGCCTGCTGCTGGATGTCGGCAAGCTGTTCGAGAAAGGCTTGCGATTCGGCACCGGCCAGGCAAACGTCAAGGCCTACAATCGTCAGTTGCGCGACCTCATCATCGCCGGTCGCGCCACGCCGAGTTTCGTCGTCTCCAAACAGTTGCCGCTGGCGGAGGCACCGGAGGCTTACCGGCATTTCGGCAACCGGGAAGACGGCTACTCCAAAGTGGTCCTCAATCCCGGCATCGCCGCCTGAAGCCACGGCCGCCGCAGCGGCCGGTCAGAAGAAAAGCATTATTCGCGGACAGATCAAATTTGTACCGTAGCGGCCGCCAGGTCGCTACGGCTCTCGTGCACGAGCCGGCCTGGAACCTGGTCTCAAAATCGGAACTGCCGAGGCTGAGACAAGGCGCGGCGCCGTCGAGGAGCGGAGTTTACAGGTGTAAATGAGCACCGGAGACGACGCCGGAACGCAGGATCAGGCCGGCAGATGCGATTTTGTGGCAGGTTATCGAGGAGATAGATCATGACTGTGCAACAGGAATCGGTATCGCTCGAAGACGCCCGTCGCGTCATCGTTGCGGCGGAAGAAAAGGCGCGCGACATCGGCCAGCCGATGAACATCGCGGTCGTCGACGCCGGCGGCAATCTGACGGCGTTCGAGCATATGGATGGCGCCTGGCTCGGCAGCGTCGACATCGCGATCAACAAGGCGTTTACGTCGCGCATGTTCAACCTGCCGACCAAGGCGATCGGCGAAAAAGCCCAGCCGGGCGAGCCGTTTTACGGCATTCATGTTTCCAACCAGGGGCGCGTGATGATCTTTGACGGCGGTGTGCCGCTGAAGCACGACGGCCAGGTGATCGGCGCGGTCGGTGTCAGTGGCGGTGACAACAAACAGGATCAGGAGGTCGCCGAAGCGGCCGCTTCCGCCATTTAGAATGCGCGCGGCGGCCATAATCGTTACCGCCGCGCTTCTCGCTGCCGCCAACTTCAATGCAGCGGCCGC
>DASSOO010000134.1:0-6031 GCA_035700455.1 Gammaproteobacteria bacterium | reverse complement strand
TGTGACAGCTCCGGCCGCTACTGCTGTATTTTATATTTTTCGCTACATCGGCGCGGCGAAAAAAAAGGAGGGCCGAAGCCCTCCTTTGTGTGCGGGTGCCTGTCGTTTACATCTGCACCGGCTTGATCGTGATTAAATCTCCGGTTGCCAGGGTTGCCGCACCGGCTGCGTACGCGGCCTTGTTGTAAGCGGCCACGTCAGACTTCAGCAGTTGGTTGAAGTCGGCAAGATGCTGGACGAGTTCGCCGTGCATCTTGTCCATCATGCTCCTGATCTGCTGGTTAGGCGGTTCGCCGTAGGAGTACGCAACGCCGAACATCAGTCCCCGTAACTGCGAGTGGAAGCTCGACAGGTAGTGGATGTCGTCTTCCGGCGCGTCGTGCTGCTCGTCGACGTTATAGACGCTCTTTTCCAGCTTGACCAGCTTGTCGTCGAGCGCCTTCGCCTGCTTGACGAGCGCGTCGTACTTGCCGCTGTCGTCGTCGGCCGCCCGGTCCTCGAAGTCGTTGAGCGCCGTGTGCATCGCGACGATGCGGTTCAGCATTTCATTGAGCGCATTGACTTCGTTGCGCAACGTCAGGCCTGCCTGCAACTGCGTGCGGAAGTTCGCCGCCGGAATGTCGAAGCGCGGGTCCGGCAGGACCTCGACAGTCTCATGCTGCGTCTTGCCGTTCGCCGTCACCGCGACCTTGTAGGTGCCGGCGAGCACGCGCGGGCCGCGGTTACCGAAGTAACCTCCGCCGCCGTGCTCGAAGTCGAGCTTCGTCGGCCCGTCGTAGCTCATCGACCATTCGTACTCGTCGATGCCGGCGTCGCCCTTCGCGTAGTCGGTAGCGACGTGGCGGCCCTGCATATCGGTGATTTCGATTTTAACGGCTCCCTTCTGACCCTTGACCGGTTTGGCCGCGTCCTTCAGGTAGTAACTGATGACGGCACCTGCCGGCGCATTGGACGCGCTGTAAACCGGCGGCCCCATGATGTCGCCGCCGTAACGACGATACGCAAGAACGCCGGGTGCGGTTGGGAATAGATGGAACGCACTATCTTTGACGTCGCTGCTGAAATTCTCCAGCGGCCGCAGGTTGTCGAGCACGAACAGGCCGCGGCCATGCGTGGCGACGACCAGCGAGTCCGGCTTGCCGATGAACTTCAGGTCGAACACCGGTGCAGTCGGGAAGTTGCCGGTCAGCGGGTGCCAATGATCGCCGGCGTCACGCGAATAATAGAGACCGGTACCGGTGCCGAGCACCAGAAAGCCCTTCTGGTTCGGGTCTTCGCGTACGACGTGCGCCGGCGTGTTTTCCGGCAACCCGTCGGTGATCTTGTCCCAGCTCCGCCCGTAGTTGGTGGTCTTGTAGACGTAGACCTTGCGGTTGCCGAGCATATGGCCGTCGAAGGTAACGTAGGCGGTGCCGGCATCGAACGGCGACACGCCAACCTGGTAGACGCGCGTCCAGTCCGGAGCGCCGCCCGGCGTGACGTTGTTCCAGTGCTTGCCGCCGTCGCGGCTGACCTGCACCAGGCCGTCATCGGTGCCGACCCAGATGACGTTGGGGTCCGTCGGGGCCAGCGTAATGGACAGGATCGTGTCGTAAGTTTCGGCCCCGGAGAGATCGAGGTTGACCGGTCCGCCGGACAGCTCCTGCTTGCTCTTATCGTTACGCGTGAGGTCCGGGCTGATGGTCTGCCAGTGCCGGCCGCCGTCGGTCGACTTGAACACGACATTGCCGCCCAGATAGACGGTATTGGCGTCAGTCGGCGACACGGCGATCGGCGAGGTCCAGTTGAAGCGGTATTTCAGCTCGGACGGTTTCATGTCGCTGGCGCCGAGCAGGTACGGTGGCGCGAACCGGGCCAGGCCGGTTTTCTTGTCGAGCCGGATGATGGAGCCGTTCTGGAAATCCGTATAGACGATGTTCGGGTCGCTCGGCGCCGGTACCGCGTATTCGCCATCCGCACCCGGCGTAACCGGTCGCCAGTTAATGCCGGTGACGCCGCGACCGCCGAGGTTCGTCGACGGGCCGCACCACGCGTCGTTATCCTGCGAGCCGCCGCACAGGTTGTAAGGGAATGAACTGTCGGCGGCGATCTGGTAGAACTGCCCGATCGGCAGATTGTTGAGGTAGCGCCAGCTTTTGCCGCCGTCGTGGCTGACGTAGGCGCCGCCGTCGTTGCCCTGAAGCATGAAATCCGCGTTTGTCGGGTCGATCCAGATCGCGTGGTGATCGACGTGCACCTCGTCGTCGATCGGGTGCGCGGTCTTGCCGCCGTCGTTGGACTGCATCAGTTGAAAGCCGGCGAAGTAGACCTTGTTTTCGTCGGTCGGCGACACCGCCAGTTGTGAAAAATAAAATGGCCGCACATCGAGCGCGTGGTTATCGCTGACCGCGTGCCAGCTGTCGCCCTGGTCGTCGGAGGCCCACAGCAGGCCGTGTTTGGCCTCGATCAGCGCGTAGACATGCTCGGGATTCGAAGGCGCGAAGGCGATTGCGATGCGACCGAGCGGTCCTCCCGGCAGGCCCTTGCTGAGCTTGTGCCAGGTGGCGCCGCCGTCGGTCGAGCGGTACAGGCCGCTGCCGGGGCCGCCGTCGTCGAGCTTCCACGGGTAGCGGCGTACCTGCCACATCGCCGCGAGCAGCACGCGCGGGTTCCCGGGTGCCATCGCGATGTCGATCGCGCCGGTCTTGTCGTTGACGTACAGCACCTTCTTCCAGGTCTTGCCGCCGTCGGTGGTGTGGAAAATGCCGCGCTCGCTGTTCGGCTTCCAGGCATTGCCGAGCGCCGCGACGAACACGCTGTCCGGGTTGTGCGGATCGATGACGATGCGCTGGATCTGGCCCGCGTCATGCAGGCCCATGTCCTGCCAGCTCCCGCCGCCGTCGGGCGAGAAGTACACACCGTCGCCGTCGAGTACGTCGTTGCGGATATTCGCTTCGCCGGTGCCGACCCACACCAGGTTCGGGTTCGACGGTGCGACTGCTACCGCACCGATCGACGAGGTCGGCTCGTGTTCGAAAACCGCCGTCCAGCTATTGCCGCCGTTCGTCGTCTTCCAAACGCCGCCGCCTGCGGCACCGACATAAAAGGTGTTCGGTTTTCCGGGTATGCCGGCAACGGAACTGACGCGCCCGCCGGAGATTGCGGGGCCGATATTGCGAAACTTGAGGTTGTGGAGCGGGTCGGAGGAGTCGGCGGAATGACCGGCGGCGAGCGCAGCGGTGCTGGCAAGGCCCAGCGTCAATGCGCACAAAGCCGCCGGCAGTGCGGCCAGCTTGTTCATGATGTCTCCTTTTTCGCCGCTGTGCGGCTTTTGAATATCGTGGGGCGCGATTGTTTGCCCGCGCCGCCGATTATGACACTTCCCGCCCTGCGCGAGTTCAAAGCCGGCCGGGTGGCGCGAAGCGGTCGAGATAGTTTAATCTCCACAGGCGCGCGGGGGACGCGAAGATTCGGGAGGGGAATTATTGTCCACGCTTGAAAACGAAGTGGCCGAACTGCTGGTCGAGGCGGTCAATTTGGACATCGATCCGGCCGCCATCGATCCCGACGAGCCGCTGTTCGGCGACCGCGGGCTCGGGCTCGATTCGATCGATGCGCTGGAACTGTCGCTGGCGATCGCGGTCAGGTACGGCTTTCAGGCTCGGGCCGAAGACGCGGAACGCGCCGAAGCGTTCGCGAGCCTGCGTTCGCTCAGCCGTTACATCGAAGCCAAGCGGCGGTAGATGCCGAAGCCGACCCCGCCGGAGCCGGACGAAACCTACCCGCTGCTGCAAGGCCACGGCGCGAATCCCGCAGCATGGCGCGCCGGCCGCGCGATCGGCGTCGAAGCGCTGATTGCCGAAGCCGGTGCGTGGAGCGCGCGGCTGCCCGACCGCGACTACATCCTCAACCTCTGCTCGGACCGCTACGCGTTCACCGTCGGCTTTCTCGCCGCGCTCGCAAACGGCCAGACCACGCTGCTGCCGCCGGACGGGCGTCCGGCAACGCTGCAGGCGTTAGCCGCGCGCTATGGCAGCGTCGGCGTTTTCAACGACGCGCCGCCGCCGCTGGCGTTGCCGCATACCTGCTGGCAAGAGGACGCCGGCGGGGCCGGTGCCGCCGTGCCCGCGGCGATACCCGGTGAGCGGGTTGCTGCGATCGTCCACACCTCCGGCAGCAGCGGCGAGCCGCAGCCGCATCTGAAGACCTGGGGCATGCTGGCACGCCGCGCGCGCGCGGTCGGCCGCCGGCTTGGGCTTGAGACACCGCAGGCGCTGAAGCTGGTCGCCACCGTGCCGGCGCAGCATATGTACGGGCTGGAGAATTCGGTAATGCTGGCCTTGCAATGCGGAGCTGCCGTTTGCGCATCCCGGCCGTTTTTTGCGGCCGATGTAGCCGCGGCGCTCGCCGAGGGCGAAGCGGACAACCTGCTGGTCACCACGCCGATTCACCTGAAAGCGTTATACACGGCGCCAGCCGATTACCGCCGGGTGCGACTGGCGCTGTCGTCGACGGCGCCGCTCGCGGCGGCCGCAGCGAACGCGGCCGAGGCTTGTCTCGGTGCGCCGGTGCTCGAGATCTACGGCAGCAGCGAAACCGGCGTTGCGGCAATGCGGCGCACCGCGGCCGGCGAAGCCTGGCGACCCGTCGACGGCGTGCGCATCGCCGCAGCGGCTGATGGCGCGCTGGTCGAAGATGTCGCCACCGGCGTGACGGTGCGACTCGAAGACGACATAAGCGTTGCCGCCGACGGCAGCTTCGTGCTCGGCGCGCGGCTCGGCGACGTGGTCAAGGTCGGCGGCAAGCGTGGCTCGCTTGCCGCGTTGACCGCCGCGTTGCTGGATATACCGGGTGTCGAGGACGGCGTCTTTCTTGCGCCGGCGGCGGACGGCGCGGCCGCACGGCTGGTGGCTTTTGTCGTCGCGCCCGCGCTCGACGAGGCGGCGCTGCTGGCCGCGTTGCGCGAGCGGGTCGATGCGGTATTTCTGCCCCGGCCGCTGGTCAAGGTGCGCGCGCTGCCCCGCAATGCGACCGGCAAGTTGCCGCGCGCGGCGCTCGACCGGCTGCTGTGCGAACTGCCGGCCGCGGCCGCGGATTGAGCGTGCAGCCGCTCGCCATCCGTGCATACACGCTGACGACCGCTGCCGGTACCGGCCGGGTCGCGGCGCTGCGTGCGCTGGTCGGGCGGCGTACCGGGCTCACGCCGTATCGTGATCCGCACGGGCTCGAGACCTTCGCCGGCGAAGTCCGCGGGCTTGACGATGCAGCCGTGATCCCGTCGCTCGCGGCATACGATTGCCGGAATCACCGACTCGCGCAGTTCGCGCTCGATCAGGACGATTTCGCCGCCGCGGTGGGCGAGGCGGCGCGGCGTTACGGGCCGGAGCGAATCGCGGTGCTCGCTGCGACCACAACGTCGGGCATTCGTGAGACCGAGCGTGCCTACGAGCGGCGCGAACCGGATGGCGCGCTGCCTGCTGATTTCCGCTTCGATACCGTGCACAGCCTGAGTGCGCTCGGCGATTTCGTCGCGCATTACCTCGGTGTCGAAGGGCCGCGCTACACGCTGTCGACGGCCTGCTCGTCGAGTGCGAAGGTATTCGCGAGCGCGGCCAGGCTGATCGCCGCGGGCATCGTGGATGCGGCGGTTGTCGGCGGCGTCGACAGCCTGTGCCGCAACACGCTCTACGGCTTTAACGCGCTCGAACTTGTGTCGAAGTCGCCGTGCCGGCCCTGCGACCGCGATCGCGACGGTATCAGCATCGGCGAAGGTGCGGCATTTGCACTTCTCGAGCGCGCGAACGCTGCACCCGCCGGGCTGCGGCTCGCCGGCTACGGCGAGAGCAGCGATGCGCATCACATGTCGGCGCCGCATCCCGAAGGCCGCGGTGCAACCGCGGCGATGAAGGCGGCGCTGGCCGTGGCCGGGCTTGCGCCCGCCGATATCGGTTACGTCAACCTGCATGGCACCGCGAGCGTCGTCAACGACCGCATCGAGGATCGCGCCGTGCATGGGTTGTTCGGCAGCAGCACACCATGCAGTTCGACGAAG
>DASSOO010000133.1:0-4694 GCA_035700455.1 Gammaproteobacteria bacterium | reverse complement strand
CAGCCGAAACTGCTGAAGCGGACCGTCAAGCTCGATACGCGCATGCTCGGCATCGGCTCCCACATCCCGTTCTGAAGCGGCACCGGCCCGGAATTCCCACCGACATGCGAATTCAGATCAGTGCTCGTAACCGCGCCTACCGGTTCGAGGCGCAGCCGGAGCAGCGTGTTCTCTATGCGGCGCTGGCGGAGGGCATCAGCCTGCCGTACGAATGCGGCAGCGGAACCTGCGGCACCTGTCGCGCGAAGCTGGTGTCCGGCGAAATCACCGATACCTGGCCGGAAGCGCCCGGCAGGCGCTATCTGCGGCATCCGGACGAACATCTGATGTGCCAGTGCCAGGCACGCAGTGATTGCACGTTCGAAGTATCGAGTTTCGTCTATGCGACGGACCCCGGCGCCTGCATTCCGGCTCCCACGCGCGGCATCATTCGCGATTTGCGGCTGCTGACGGGGGACGTTGCGTGCTTCGATGTCGAGCTCGAGGCGCCGTGCGAGTATGACGCCGGGCAGTTCATGGTGATGGAAGTGCCCGGCATTCCGGGCTATCGCGGCTATTCGATGGTGAACTTCGAGCGCGGCGCCCGTTCGCTGCGTTTTCTGGTGAAAAAGAAACCGGGAGGCGGCGTCTCGGAATGGCTGTTCGGCAATTCTGTCGAGGGCACGGCGGTCGATCTTTACGGCCCGCTCGGCAGCGCGGTGTTTTATCCGAGGCTGGGCCAGAACGTTCTGCTGATCGGCGGCGGCAGCGGCATTGCCGGCATGATGTCGATACTGGCGCGGGCGTGCCAAGAGCATTACTTTGAGCAGTACGAAGGGCATGTGTTCTTCGGCGTGCGCACGTTCGACGATGCATTCTTTCTCGATGAGCTTGCGGCGTGCAGGCGCCAGTTTCCGGAGCGGCTGTCGATTACGGTGGCATTTTCCGATGCCGAGGTGCCACAGGCTGCACGTGATGCGTATCCGGATCTGATGTTCGAGTCAGGATTGGTCCACGAGGTTGCAGGCCGCGCCATGCAGGGGCGGACGCGTAATGTGCGCGCCTATCTGGCAGGGCCGCCTCCCGCAGTGGACGCTGCGATCCGCATGCTGCTGCTCGAAGTCAAATTGACCACCGACAACATCCGCTACGACAAATTCAGTTGACCATGACCAGACGTTTTGCATGCCAGCGCTCGGAAGTGCCATCGGACGGCCTCAAGGAATGTGCGGTGGAAGGCAATCTGAAAGTGCTGATCGCCAATTCGGGCGATGAGTATTTCGCCTATCAGGCCATCTGCCCGCATCAGGACACACCGCTGTGCGAGGGCCTTTACGACGGCTCGGTGCTGACCTGCCATCTGCACCTGTGGCAATGGGATATTCGCAACGGCGCGCCGATCGGGCTGGCCGAAGCACCGCTGCAGCGCTATCCGGTGGAGCTGGAAGACGACTCGATTTTCGTCATCGATCCCACCGCGCTCGACGTTGCCGAGCTGTTCACCGATCTGCCGCAGCAGACGCTGCATGATGTGATGGCGCTGGCGAAGCGCGAAGAACATGCGGCGGCAACCGCGCTCTATGCCGAGGGCGATGCGGCGGAGGATTTCTTCGTGCTCGATTCGGGGCGCGTCGAATTCCTGGTCGGGCGCGGCGAACGTTCCAGTCCGGCGGGCTTCATGTTGCGCAAGGGCGAAGTCTTCGGCTGGAACGCACTGCTGGAAAATCAGCCGCGCCGCATCGCGAAGGCGACCTGCATCGAAAACTCGGTGACGTTGCGGATCAACGGCAGGGACGCGGTCGCGATACTGGAGCGCGATCCGGCATCCGCCTACCGCGTCATGCGCAAATTGTCGGCGCTGATTTCGCGCTACGTGTCGCCGCCGGGAGCGACGTAGACAGCGTTTTTCCCGAAACGTCCAGCGGTTCGGGACAGGCGGCAGGGTGTCGCGTGCGGCGCAAGCACCGAATGGAAAGAACGGCAACGATTTTACGACGGAGTATCGAGATGTAACGGCTGTCCCCAACTCAGCGCAGTGGAAAAAGGAGGAATCATGAAACATGAACCCAGTTCCCGAGTAGAGGAACGCAACGTTGGAAGGCGCGAGTGTGCGCACCGCGAACGTGCCGCACCGCTACGCACGCGTGTTTGCGGTGCCAGGCTGTCCGCCGCCGCTTCTGCACTTTTTTCCCAGTCCGCTCTTCTTCGGCCGATTGGGATTTCAGCAAGAGTTTGCGCCGGTAATGGCGCTACGGACAAACAACGCTGCATAACCGATGGAGGCCGGCAATGAAACGACACATCTGGGGTGGTAGACGTTCCGCGGAGGAAGCGGTCCTGAGAGGGGGCGGCGGCCGCGCCCCATCGCCCGCGCCACACACATCGCACCACATGCAGGTTCCATTCCGTGCGGCACTGATGGTGGCAATTGCCGCCGGCATGGGATACGGATTCGACGCCTACGCCGTCAACCTGCTCGGCATGCTGGGACCCCTGATCATCAAGGATCTCAACATCACCATCCAGGTCTTTGGCCTGATCGGCTCGATCTTTCTGGTCGGCTATACGATCGGAACCATTGGCTTCGGCTGGCTCGCCGATCGCATCGGCCGGCGCAATACGCTGGGGTATTCGATCCTGATGTACGGGTTTACCACCGCCATCAGCGGATTGACGTCCAATGTCACGCTGTTCACGATATTGCGCTTCCTGACCGGGGTCGGTGGCGCGGGTGAACTGGCTGTCGGCGCGCCGTATACCGCCGAAATGTGGCCGGCGAAAATACGGGCACTCGGCACCGGTGGCGTCATGTTCTCGCTTTATTCCGCCGGCTACATTCTGGCGGCACTTGCAGCGCTCTACATCGTGCCGCGCTGGGGCTGGCAGGCGACGTTCATCTTCGCGATCGTGCCGGCCATCCTGGTGTTCTTTTTCCGGCGCCTGGTTCAGGAATCGGTGCGCTTCCAGATGGCGAAGGATGAAATCGACCGCCGGGAACGGGAAGACGGACTGGCGCGCGAACACTGGCATCTGTTCAACATCTGGAAAATTCCAGGTGCCACCAAGCGCATCATCATCGGCTGGCTGCTGTATGTGCCGAACGCCTGCGGCTACTGGGGTATTACGGTCTTTCTGACCACGTTCATGGTCAAGAAATTCGGATTGACGACGGCCGACGCGATCTACTGGGCGATGATCTTCTACATCATCCAGTTCTTCCTGTCCTATGTCGGAACCGGGCTGTCCGACTTCGCCGGCCGCAGATTCGCCGGCATCCTCGGCGCGTTGATCATGATCGCCTGCACCGTTGTGGCATCGACGACCGATTCGTTCACGACGTTCGCGATATTCGGCGGCGTCATGATCGGCATGCTGGGCTGGCTATGGGGTGTCAGCGACACCTACATGAGCGAGTTCTTCCATACCACCCGGCGCGGTACCGCTTTCGGCATCATGGTCGGCGGCGGCCGCATCGCATCGATCTTTGCGCCGGCGCTGGTCGGCGTGGGGATCGCCGCATGGGGGCCCACCATTCCGTTCCTGCTGACGTCCGGGTTGTGGGTCATCACGATCATCGGCTATGCGATGGGGCCGGAAACCGCCGGGCGCGAGCTCGAGGAAGTGCAGATTTGAACGCCGGCCGCAAGGCGGCGACAATAGGGTCAATATGACCGCGGCGGCGGAGCGGAGTTGTGAAAAAGGATTCCGTTCCGCCCGCCGGCCCGGAAAAACATAACGCAACATTTGCAGTTCAACAAAACGAAGGTGGATTCATGACAGCCAGGATCATCGACGGCAAGGCCGTCGCGCACGAGGTGAGAGCGGAGTGCAAGACGCGGGTCGAAGCGCTGAAAACGCGCGGTGTGACGCCGGGCCTGGCGGTCGTGATGGTGGGTGACAATCAGGCCTCGAAAGTTTACGTGCGCAACAAGGTGAAGGCCTGCGCCGAGGTCGGATTGTATTCCGATGAACATCTGTTTCCGGCGACAGCGAGTCAGGACGCGGTGGTGGCGAAGATTCGCGAGCTCAACGAGGATCCGCGCATTCACGGCATCCTGGTGCAGCTGCCGCTGCCGCAGCACTTTCATCTGCGTGAAGTGCTGGGTGCAATAGCGGTGGACAAGGACGTCGACGGTTTCCAGCTCTACAACGTCGGCGGGCTGGTGGTCGGCGATAACACGATTTTCCCGCCGTGCACGCCGTACGGTGTGCAGAAACTGTTGGAGCACGAAGGCATTCCGATCGAAGGGCAGAACGTCGTGGTGGTCGGCGCAAGCAATATCGTGGGCAAACCAATGGCGTTGATGCTGATGCAGAAAGATGCTACAGTCGCGATCTGCCACATCAAGACGCGCGATCTCGCGCAGTTCACCATCCTGGCCGATATCCTGGTGGTGGCCGCCGGGTGTCCGGGCCTGATCGTTCCGCAAATGATCAAGACCGGGGCGGTGGTGATTGATGTTGGCATTAACCGCTTGCCCGATGGTAGGCTGGTTGGCGACGTTGATTTCGAAGGCGTAAGAAAGAAGGCTTCGTACATCACGCCGGTGCCCGGTGGTGTCGGACCGATGACAGTGACGATGCTGGTCTGCAACACGGTTTCTGCCGCCGAACGCTTTGCTGCCAGATTGACGGGTGAGAAGAAGGATATGTGCTCAACCGTATGATCCTGCACTCTGCGACTCATGGCAGCCATCGTCATTGATGGCGTCGCC
>DASSOO010000132.1:0-2350 GCA_035700455.1 Gammaproteobacteria bacterium | reverse complement strand
AACCGCCATCGGCTTGTTGAGATTGTTACGCGTGGTGTCGAGCATGCGCGACGCCGCGGTGGAATCCAGCGTCACGTTGACCACCGGGCCGCCCGTTTGCGAATCGAAGCCGGGCTGCGCGTCGACAAGCTGTGCGCCGCTGGCGATAACGTCGCGCTTGAGAAGCACGGGCTGGCCTCTCGGCGTATTGCGATAAAGCTTGGCGTCGAGCGGCACATGACCGGTCCGCGCCGCCTCGATGGCGTTATCCGAGGTGTCGACCAGGCGGAATTCGAGCGTGGCGGTCGCGCCGAGAATCTCCTTCGCGCGCGCGGTGTCCTGTACGCCCGGCAGTTCGACCGCGATCTGGTCGCGGCCCTGGCGCTGGATGATCGGCTCGGACACGCCCAGTTCGTTGACGCGATTGCGCAGCGTCGTAATGTTCTGCTCCACCGCGTTGCTTTGCAGAGTGCGCGCCGCCTGCTCCGGGACGCGCGCAATCAGTGCCGGGTCGCCGTTGATGTCGGTCTTGACCAGCGAGATGTTGGTGCTGCCGATCAGGTCGCTGATGAGTCCCTGCGCACGATCGCGGTTCGCCTCGCTGTGAAAGCGGATGTCGATTTCTTCGCCGTTGCGCTGCACCGACGAATTACCCGGCCCGAGCTTTTTGTCCAGCAGGTCCTGGATATCCTTACGGTTGCGGCTCAGAGCCTGGTCCACCGCCGCCTTGATATCTACCTGCAGGAGAAAATGCACGCCGCCGCGCAAATCGAGGCCGCGGCTCATCGGTTTCAGACCCATCGCGCGCAACCACGCCGGCGTGCGCGGCGCGAGGTTGACCGCGACCACGAAGCTGCTGCCAAGCGCCTGCTGCAGGTCCGCCTCCGCCTTGAGTTGCGTATCGGTGTCGTCGAAACGCACCAGCACACTCTGGTCGGTTTGCTTGATCGACTTGTATTGCAGCTTGTTCTTGGCGAGCGCGTCCTTGATCTTGCCGCTGACATCGGCCGTCAGCGGTGCGGAGTTGCTCTTCGATACCTGCACCGCCGGGTCCTCGCCGTAGATGTTCGGCAACGCAAGCAGGAAGCCCGCCGCGACGAGGACAATCAGCAGGATGTATTTCCAGGCTGGGTATTGATTCATGTTTCCGCGATGGCGCCGCCGGCGCCGTTTCCCCTAGATGAAAAAATCAGGCGCTCTTGACCGTGCCCTTCGGCATCAGCGCGCTCACGGCCGAGCGCTGAATCTTCAGCTCGACGCCGTCGGCAACCTCAACCTTGATGAACTGCTCGCCCACATTGGTCACGCGGCCGAGCATGCCGCCGTTGGTGATGACCTCGTCGCCTTTTGCGAGCGCCTCGACCATCTTGCGGTGCTCTTTCTGGCGCTTCGACTGCGGCCGCAGCAGCAGGAAGTAGAACGCGACGAAAATCAGTACCAGTAATGCAATATTGAAAAGGCCGCCGGCCCCGGCAGCCCCATTCGGCGCGCCGCCGGCCGTGCCGGCCGCCATCGCGTCGCTGATCAAACCTAAGCTCATGATTGCTCTCAGATGAATAAAAAAAGGCTCTCGCCCAGCAAAAGGGCTGGAGGTAAGGAACGCGCCGGCGATAATGCCAAAATTCAGCCGGCGCTGCATTCCTGTTCGACCTTACCCCACCCTTCCCGTCGGAAGAAGGGAGAGAATGCAGCCGCGTATTATGGCATAAGTGTCCGCAAATTCACGAGTTTTCGATGAACGCAGCGAAATGTTTCGACTCTTGCCGTATTCGATGCGGCCGGACCACGAATGGCCATTCGCCGTCAGGCACCGACCGCTGCCGCAATTCCGCCCCCGACCCCCGGAAGAGGCGGCGCGTGTCCGAAGATTGCCCTTGACAGGGCCACTACATCGTCGTCAAACAGGCTCCAGAAATGCGGATCGTCGCGAAAGTGCCGCCAGCGCTCCAGCACCGCCATCTTTTCCGGCTCACCCTGGAAGCGCGTGCCGTCGAACGAGCTGCCGCTGGCAACGGCCGGCACGGCGTAAAATCCGGCGTCGCTGAATGGCAGTCCCAGTCGCTTCGCCAGCGCCTGGCGATAGCTGAGTTCGCGCGCCCACCGGTTGTAGTTGACCGTCACCAACGGCTGCGTAAAAAAGCCGTGCTCGCGCATAAACGCCTTGGCGTGTTGCTTCCAGATTCGGGTGATCGTCCCCCAGGTCGCCACACCATCGCCGTTGGAGCCGCCGCGAAAGATTCCCGCCTTCTTGCGGCTCGCAAACAGGTTGAAGGGGTCTCTCAGGACCAGCACATCAAGCCGCTGCGCCGACGCCCCGACGAAGACGTCGTGCCGCCGCTCCGTCTCTCTGTTGCACACCATGCTGAGAAAG
>DASSOO010000131.1:0-3772 GCA_035700455.1 Gammaproteobacteria bacterium | reverse complement strand
GTGCTGAACAGGTGCATCGGCGCAGCGGCCACCTTGCCGTTCCACTCTTCGAGCGGGCGCAGATCGTCGAGCACGAACAGGCCGCGACCGTGCGTCGCGACCGCGAGTGCGTGGCCCTGCGGTGTGAACTTGAGATCGAACACCGGAGCGACCGGAAAGTCGCCGGTCAACGGCTGCCATTGGCCGCCGTCGTCGAGCGAATAGTACAGGCCGGTCATCGTGCCGGCGATCAGCAGGCCGCGGCGGTGCGGGTCTTCACGCACCACCAGCACCGGCGTGTGCTCCGGCAGCCCATCCGTGATGCGCGACCAGCTCGCGCCGTAATTGGTGGTCTTGTAAACGTAGGCGCGGTCGTTGTCGAGCATGTGCGCGTCGAAGCTCACGTACGCGGTGCCCGCCTCGAACGGCGAGACGCCGATCTGGTAGACGCGCGCCCACTCCGGCGCGCCGCCCGGCGTCACGTTTTTCCAGGTCTTGCCGCCATCGCGCGTCACCTGCACTAGGCCGTCGTCGGTACCGGCCCAGATAACCTTGTCGGGCGCCGTCGGTGCGAGCGCGATCGACAGCAGCGTGTCGTAATTTTCGGCGCTCGACACGTCGTGATAGATCGGCTCGCCCGGAATCTGCTGCTTGCTCTTGTCGTCGCGCGTGAGGTCGGGGCTGATGACGTTCCAGTTCTTGCCGCCGTCGGTGGACTTGAACAGCACGTTCGCGCCGAGATACACGGTGTCGGCATCGTGCGGCGACACGGCTATCGGCGAGGTCCAGTTGAAGCGGTACTTCGACTCGGCGAGTGTCTTGTCGGTGTTCTGCAGGCCGTACGATGTCGTCGGCCGGATCATGCGCCCGAGGTGCGTGCTCGTGTCGTAGCGCATCGTGTAGCCGTCTTCGAGGTCGGAGTAGACGATGTGCGGGTTGCTCGGGGCGATGACGGCATACTCGCCGTCGCCGCCGACAGTCGTAAACCAGTGCTTGCCGGTAACCCCGCCCTGACTCAGCGAACTCGTCGGGCCGCACCAGGCGCTGTTGTCCTGCAGGCCGACACAGGCGTGAAACGGCAGTTGCGAGTCGACCGATACGGTGTAAGCCTGCTCGATCGGCAAGGTGTCGAGAAAGCGCCAGGTCTTGCCACCGTTGACGCTCAAAAACGCGCCGCCGTCGTTGCCCTGGATGATGCGCTTGGGATCGGCCGGATCGACCCACACGGCGTGATGGTCGACGTGCACGCCGAGGTCGATCGGGTGCGCGGTCTTGCCGCCGTCGTCGGTCTCCATCAGGAACAGCGAGTCGAAGTAAACTTTGTTCGCGTCGTCCGGCGCGACCGCCATGCCGGAGAAATACCAGGCGCGCACCGCGAGTGCATGATTGTTGCTGACCATCGTCCAGTGCTTGCCGAGGTCGTCGGAGCGCCACAGCATGCCGTTACGCGTCGCGATCAGCGCGTAAATGCGGTTCGGGTCGGACGGCGCGATCGCGAGCGTGATACGGCCCGTATCAGTGCCCTTCGCGGGCAGCCCGTCGTGCAGTTGGTGCCAGGTATCGCCGCCGTCGGTGGAGCGCCAGATGCCGCCGGTCTTGCTGCCGTTGACGAGCGTCCACGGGTAGCGCCGCACCGACCACATGCCGGCGAACAGCACGCGCGGGTTACCGGGGTCGATGACAAGGTCGGACGCACCGGTCTTGTCGTCGATGTAGAGCACGTGCTTCCAATGCTTGCCGCCGTCGGCGCTGCGGTAGATGCCGCGCGTTTTGTTTGGGCCCCAGGGATTGCCGAGCGCGGCGACGAAGACGATGTCGGGATTGGTCGGGTCGATGACGATCCGCGCGATCTGGCCGGCGTCCTTCAGGCCCATGAATTGCCAGGTCTTGCCGGCGTCGGGCGAGAAATAGACGCCGGCGCCGGTGAGCGTGTCGTTGCGCACGTTGGCTTCGCCGGTGCCGACCCAGATGAGGTCGTGGTTCGACGGTGCAATCGCAAGCGTACCGATCGACGCGGTGCCGGCATGCATGTCGAGCGCGGTCCAGGTGTCGCCGCCGTCGATGCTTTTCCAGACGCCGCCGCCGGCGCTGCCGACGTAATAGATTTTCGGATTGCCGGGAATTCCCGCGACGACCGTTACGCGGCCGCCGGCGACCGCCGGTCCGATGTTGCGAAACTTGAAGTTCGCGGTGATATCGGGCTTATCCGCCCCGAACGCGAAGATCGGGTACAAGGAGCCGACGAATAACGCGAGGGCCGTCAGGGTCAACGATCGCTGCAACTTTCGCATGTTCTTCTCCTCGCTATTGCCAAGCTGACGGCCCCGCGGGGCAGTGATTTTCGCCTGCGTAACTTAAGACGCTCGTGAAAAGCTAGTATCCGGCGGCCGAGCCCGCCGGTTCACGCGGATCGCTGGCCCCGTACAGTATGCCCGTCTTCGGATCGACCAGGATTGCCTCGGCTGCACCCCACGGCCGGTGCTCCTCGAAATGATAGCCGCGCGATTCGAGCGTTTTCATCACGTCGTCGCTGAACGCGCCAGGTTCGTATTGCACCACGTCGGGCAGCCATTGCTGATGAATGCGCGGCGCGCTGATGGCCTGTTGGATGTTCATGCCGTGGTCGATGACGTTCAGGATACTCTCGAGCGTGATGGTAATAATACGTGAGCCGCCCGGGCTGCCGGTCACCATGAACAGCTTGCCGCCGCGGGTCACGATGGTGGGCGACATGGAACTCAGCGGCCGCTTGCCGGGCGCAATCGAGTTGGCCTCGCCCTGTACCAGCTGGAAGCTGTTGGGAACGCCCGGCTTGGACGTAAAGTCGTCCATCTCGTTGTTGAGGAAAAAGCCGGTGTCGCCGGCGATGCGGCCGTTACCGAAGTACCAGTTAATTGTATAGGTTACCGCGACGGCGTTGCCGTGCGCGTCGACAATCGAATAGTGAGTGGTGTCGTCGCCTTCATGCAGGCCCAGTCCGCCGTTGATCTGGCTCGACGGCGTCGCGCGCCTGGGTGGGATCTTCGCGCGAATCGCGGCGGCATGTTTGGCCGACAACAACTGCGCGACCGGATTGCGGACGAAATCAGGGTCGCCGAGCTTGGTATTGCGGTCGGCGTAGGCGTGGCGCATCGCCTCGACGAGATAGTGCACCGCGTTCACCGAATGGAACCCGAAGGTCTGCATCGGGTAGCCGCTGATGATGTTGATGATCTCGCACATCGTCGTGCCGCCCGAGCTCGGCGGCGGCGATGAGATAATGCTGTAGCCGCGGTACTCGCAACGTACCGGCTTCTCCCATCCAACGTTGTACTGCTTGAAGTCCTTCTTCGTGAGAATGCCGCCGTTCGCTTTACTCGCCTTGACGATCGCATCGGCGATCGAACCGTCGTAGTAGGCCTTCGTGCCGCCTTTTTCGATCAGCTTGAGCGTGTGTGCGAGATTCTTCTGCACCAGGCGTTCACCCGGCCGATACGGCTTGCCGTCATTCAGGAAAATCGCCGCGACATTCGGCTGGGTCGCAAATTCGTCGCTGCGCGCATCCAGCAGGCGGACATCGCCTTCATCGAGAACAAAGCCCTGCTCTGCAAGCTTGATTGCCGGCGCCATCACCTGCTTGAGGCTCATCGTGCCGTATTTTTTGAGCGCGGTGTTGAGGCCCATTACGGTGCCTGGCACGCCAACCGCGAGGTAGCCGCGCGTGCTGAGGTTCTTGATGACATGCCCATTCTTGTCGAGGTACATGTTCGCGGATGCGGCGAGCGGCGCCTTCTCGCGAAAGTTCAGGAACGCC
>DASSOO010000130.1:0-2475 GCA_035700455.1 Gammaproteobacteria bacterium | reverse complement strand
ACGCCTCACGTCTCGGCAAGGTTTTCCAGCGGCACCCCCCGCGCCTCGAGTCCGCGAGCGATCCACGGCAACATCGCGGCGACGCCGACCAGGTAGAACAGGCCGGCGGCCACCAGCGCCGCGGTAACCGAATAACGGCTCGCCAGAAAAACGAACAACGGCGGCGCGAGGCCGGCGGCAATGCGACCGGCGGCAACCGAAGCGCCAACGCCCGTAGCACGCGCGCGGGTCGGGAAAATTTCGGCGAATGCCGGATAGGCGGCGATCCAACTGCCATTCGCGACCGCACTCGCGAATACGTAAGCGATGAGCGTTGCCATCGGACCGGCATGCAGGGCGGCCGCGATGACGATCATGGAAAGCGCCGTGACGGCATAAAAGCCGGTGACGGTGCGTTTACGCCCGGCACGCTCGATCAGCCACGCCGCCACCAATGCGCCCGCGAGTGCGCCGCCGCCGCCGGCGAGAAAGAACAGCGGCGTGCCGGAAAAGGAAAGATTCAGCGCCGGGACAATGGCGAGCGGTACCAGCGCAAACATGCCGTAGTAACCGCCCGCCTCCGAAAAATCGAGTGCGGCACCGAGCGCGAGCCGCGCGCGGTACTTGCGCCAAAGGAGCGCGAATTCCGCGAGCGCGGATTTTTGCCGCGGAGCCTCCACGGCGCCCATCGACGCGATCAGCACGGGGGCGCCGGTAATGCGCGCAAGGTTCGTCTCCGCCTCCGCCACGCGGCCGCGGCTCATCAGCCAGCGCGGCGATTCCGGCAGGCTGCGCCGCGCCCACAGCGCAAACAGTGCGATCAGGGCCCCGAAGCCGAACACGATCCGCCACGCCAGGTGCGGCGGCGCAATGGCGAGCACGCCCAGCGTGAGCCCGCCGCCGGCAAGCCCGCCGAGGGGCCAGAAGCTCATGACCAGCGCCGCGGCGCGCCCCCGCCAGCGCCCCGGCATCAATTCGGCCGCCGCCGCATTCACAGCCGAATATTCGGCACCGACGCCGACCGCTGCGATCACGCGCAAGACGAGGAACATCCAGAAGCTCGTCGAGAAAGCGGCGGCGAAAGTGGCTACCGCGTAAAGCAGCAGCGTCAGGATAAACAGCCGCCGGCGCCCGAAGCGATCGGCCGCCCAGCCGAACGCGAGCGCGCCCAGCAGAATGCCGGCGAGCCACAGCGAAATCGTCAGCGTGCTCTCAAGCGCGCCGAGCGACCACTGTGCACGCAGGATCGGCAGCACGTTGCCGACCAGCGTGACCTCGAACGCGTCGAGCATCCAGCCGAGGCCGAGCGCGAACAGAATGCGTGTGTGTATCGGCCGCCAGCCGGCCGATTCGATGGCGCCGGCGAAAGTAGCAGCCGTTGCGCCGGCGGTGCTTTGACCATTCATGCAGGGGTCGCATGCGCAGACTCGGTCTGCTCCCGATAATCCCGCAAGGCTTCGTCGCGATCGTAGCCGGGACCGCGGCAGAGACGCTCGAAATAAGTTATGTGCGCGCTGCTGCCCGCGGGCCAGCGACTGAGAAACCGCGCCAGCCACGCTGCCTGGTCGTAATGCAGCGCAACGGCGTCGCAACGCAGACGGCCCAGTTCGAAGCCATAAAGGCTTTCCACCGGCGGCTTCGCAATCGCGCTGAGGCGCGTGGCGATGCCGTAACAAGTGCCTCTGAAATTCGGCATGCCGGCGGCACCGTTGTTGAAAAGCGCGCGGCTGGCGCCGGCTGCCGTAAGCCGGCACGCGCACGGCAGGCAGGTGTGAGCCGACACGAGGATGCGCGCGCCGGTCTTGCGGAATGCATTTTGCAAGGTCGCGAGCGGTGTCGAGGTGTCGAGACCGAGGCGCCGGCGCAGCGGCGTATCGTCCGGCGGCAGGTGTTCCGCCGCAAATTGCCAGCCGGCAAGCGATTCGGTGTCGCCGTGCACGGCAACTATCCGCTCGCCGCCGACCTCGATCGCGAGCGTCTTCGGCAGCGGCGCCAATCGTTGGCGCTCGTCCGCGGGAGCGGCTGCGTCGAGCTGCGCCATGATCCGGTTCGACTCGGCGACGAAGCTGTCGCCGACATGCTCGGGATAACCGCACCCGCAGCCGGCCGCCGGCGACGGTGCCGCCAGTTCCGCCTCGACATTTCCGAGCGTCGGGGTCCAGCGCAGGACCCTGTCGTTGACGGCCGCGAACCAGCCGGGCTCCGCATCGAACCAGTGAAAGTCGCCGTTGAAGACAATCGCAACACGCTGCCCGTCACGCTGATCGCGCTGCGCCATTGCTTCAACCACGTCCAGCGCTTCGAGATTGCCATATAAACCGCCTGCGACGTAGACGGTATCGGCCCTGCCGACCGGCGCACCGGCAAACGCGTCGCGTGCGTAGCCGTACTGCGCCGGGCAAAGCCGTCCCGGCGCCGCGTCGCGATTCAAATTATCAGGATGCATAAATCCACGTTGTGAGCCTTCTTTGCCGACAGGCTGTTGAGCGCTCAGCC
>DASSOO010000129.1:0-3719 GCA_035700455.1 Gammaproteobacteria bacterium | reverse complement strand
TGAAATATCCACTTTTACGTGCAATTTTTAATACCACTTTTGCCTTCAGGCGAACCGCTTTTCCGCCAGGTGTATGCCGGTCTGAGGCGAGCCATCCTCACCGGTACGCTCCGGGCGGGCGACCGCCTCCCTTCAACGCGCGATCTTGCCGAACAGCTCGGGGTTTCGCGAACGGTCGTGGTGATCGCTTACGAGCACCTGCTCGCGGAAGGATTTGCGGTCGGCCGGGCGGGCTCGGGCACCTACGTGCCGGCCGACCTGTTCGCGGTCCGAACCGGCGGCACTGAGAAGCCGGCGCAGCTCAGGCTGTCGCGCTTCGGCCGCTTCGCGGCCGCGTCCGGCCACACCGTCGGCTTCCCCGAACCGCGGGCGACACCGTTGCGCTACGACTTCGCTTACGGGCGCAGCGATGTGGATCGCTTTCCGTTCGATGTATGGCGCCGGATTCTGTATCGGCGGGCACGCAGAGCGCCGGGGCACGAGGTCGATTACGGACCGGCGGCAGGAAGCGAGACGCTGCGCGAAGCCATCCGCGACCACCTTCAGCGATCGCGCGCCGTCGCCTGCGAAGCGTCGCAGGTGATCGTCGTTAATGGTTCACAACAGGCACTGGACCTGATCGCGCGGGTGCTGATCGACCCCGGCGACCACGTGGCAATTGAAAACCCTTGCTACCAGGGTACGCGCGAGATAATGCGCGCCGCCGGCGCTCGGCTGTACCCGGCCGTCGTGGACGGCGACGGCCTTGACCCGGCGTCGCTGCCGGACGATGCGCGGATGGTCTGCGTCACGCCATCGCACCAGTTTCCGACCGGTGCGATTCTGCCGCTTGCCCGGCGCCAGGCGCTGCTCGACTGGGCCGAGCGCCACAATGCTGTCATCGTGGAAGACGACTACGACGGCGAGTTCCGCTACGACGGCAAGCCGCTGGAGTCGCTCCAGGGTCTGGACACAAAAGGGCGGGTTATATACGTCGGCACATTCTCGCGAACGATCTTTTCCGCACTTCGCATCGGCTACCTGGTCGTGCCGAAATCCCTGCTGCCGGCATTTACCGCGGCCAAGTGGCTGTGTGACCGCCACACGGCCACGCTGGAACAGGAAACGCTGGCGGAATTTATCCGCACCGGCGTCTACGAGCGGCACCTGCGCCAGGTTCGCCGCCAAAACGCCGCCCGGCGCCGCGCTTTGCTGGAGGCCCTGCGTGTACATCTGGGCGATCGGGTCGAGATCAGCGGCGGCAGCGCCGGCGCCCACGTCGTGCTTTGGCTCGCCAGGCGCGTGTCGGAACAGGCGGTCATCACCGCCGCCGCGGCACGTAAAGTCGGGGTTTACGGCATCGCGCGCTACTATCTCGAGCAGCCGCCGCGGCCGGGCATCGTGCTCGGCTACCCACGCATGCAGGAAGCCGATATCCGCGAAGGCATACGCCGCCTGGCCGAAGTGCTGTGAATTCGCCGGTTGTCACCGGCCACGCAACTAAGACATCCAGGCCGGCACCGGATGCCGCACCGACTGGAAGAAGCCGACCGGATTCCGCGGAGCGTCGGGCCTTACTGGAAAATGTAGCGGCCGGGTGTCAGAGAACGCCTGCCCCGGCACCCGATCCTGCGGAAGCCGTAGCCGGACGAAAAATCAGGTCGAACCACGGTTGCCAGGTCTTGCCGCCGTCCGGCGATCTGGCACTCCACTCGCGCACGCTGCCGTCGCCGAGAGGAGCCCAGGAAACCTGCGTTACAAATTTTGCGCCGTTTCTGATTTCTACGCCGCGCAACGTGACCGTTTTGCCGTGCCGCTGACCTTCGACCGTCAGCAACTGGCCGCGGTTCGTTACCCACGATTGATGCCAAACTTTCCTGGTCGCGTCGTAAATGCTGAAGCTCTCGCCTTTAAGACCGTTCACGTCGCTGTAGCGCTCGTGCAGGACGCAGCCGCCGAGGATGCGCTCGACGTCTACATGCGCCACGACTTGCTGCGGCGCAGCGCGATCGTACACTTCCCAGTTGCCGACCCAGAAATCGAATTGTCGGGACTCCGGGTGCGCACACGCGGTACCGGCGGACGTTGCTGCAGGCAGTTGAAAGGCTGTGCCAAGTAATGCCAAAACGAAACCGGTCAGTCGGATTGAGCGAAACATTCTTCTTTCTCCTCTGGGCGTTGTTGAAGCAAACGCGCGTGACGAAGGCAGAACCGCGACATCAACGTGTTATTGAATTCTGTCCTTGCGCTAGGCCGGAAGTGCGGACGGCTTGCGCGCAATGGCGGGGACCGACAGCCAACGGACGTGCCGATACGAATCGGCAACCGCCCATGCGCCGCAAGCGATCGCCGTCGACATCAAAAATGCCGACCACGCGCCGCTGTCGGCCGGAAAGCGGATCAACACGGGCAGCCATACTAACAGCGTGATCACGCTCAACATGGCCGCTTCCAGCGTCACCGCAAGGCGCGGCCAGATGCCCAGCAATATGCCGGCGGCCGCGGCGATGTCGCCGGTACCGGTGAGGTAAGCCCAGCCGGAGCGGTATGGAAGCCACGCCGGCACAAACTTGGCGGTTTCCGGAGTGTAAAAGAAGTGCGACAGGCCGATGGCCGGCAGCGCAAGTACCAGCAGCAGCCGCGCGTTGCGCACTCCGGCGCGCCCGGTGAGGAAACGTCCTTCGGGCTTCGCAGGGTCGGCGGCGAGTGTCGCCATCAGCGTCCACGCGCCCGCCAGGATCACAGCTATTTCGCCGGCATCCGCCCATGTTGCCTCCATCGAGGGCACGTAGATCACCGCCGGCATCTTCAGCAGCACTACCCACAGAAGCGAGAACGCCGTCAGCACGGCTGCAGCTATTCTCGCGGTACGGTTTACCAGTAACCCGACGCCGGCCGCCAGTTCGACGACGGCGCACACGTAAATAAAAAACGATTGCGCGGGCAGGTGTGAGATCGGGATGCGTTGCCAGACGCCCGCGAAGTCGCCGAATACGAGACCGCGCAAACCGAGCGCGATCATTACGGCAGCGAGCAGTACGTAGCCTGGCCCCACCGGATCCCGTGTGGGCGCGCCGATGGAAAGATTGTTCCGCAAAAGCACGATCAGCCCGAGGGGCGTGAACGAAAGATTCGAAGAACTCATTGGATTCTCCCTCCGACCGGGGTTCTACAGGTAGCTGAGCCACCAGTCGGTGCGGCGCCTTTTTACGCCGGCGTACCATCGGCAGAGCGGAAACAGCGCTGCCAGAACGAGTATCCACAGCAGATAAATGACCGGCAGGCTCGCGCCCCAGTCGGACGGCGCGCTGAACGGGAAATGCGCCAGGTCGGGCGACTGGAACATTTCGCTGACCTTGCCGTAGCGGAACCAGCTTGCCGCGACCGCCATCAGGTGAATCAGGTAGAAATGCAGGATGTAGAAAAATAACGGAACCTTGCCGATGATCAACGCCGGGCGCAGCAGCGCCGGAAGGCCGGCATCGAAGGCGCGCAACAACAGCAATGCCGGCCCCAGCGTCATCAGCAGGAACAGCAGCGACGGCGGATACTTTGTAGTACCGAGAAACGACATTACCGTCCATAGCGGCGACTTTTGCTTCGACCAGGGAAATGGGTCGCCGTATACGTTCGCGAATCGCAGGACAACGAAAGCGGCGACGAGTCCGATGCCGAACCGCAGCAACAAGGCGCGCCGGCGATCGGCATCCCAGCGATACACCTGTCCCAGTACGTAGCCC
>DASSOO010000128.1:0-8873 GCA_035700455.1 Gammaproteobacteria bacterium | reverse complement strand
TGGGGCTTCTTCGGCGATGGGTGCTTGGCGTACGGCCCCGGCGGGTATGTTACCGGCAACTACCACAGCACCGACGGCGTTCATTGGGAACAGTCAACGGTACCGCCGAGTGAAACGATTATTTATGTTGCCGACAACGGCTCAAAATATCTTGGTGTCACCGCAGATTCCGGCGTTCTCGCCAGCGCCGACGGTGCGAGTTGGGTACCGGTGTCGGATAATCTCCCGTCTACCTTCCATGCAGACAGCCTCAAAGCCATGAACGGCGCGTTCTTTCTGACCGGGACAGACGGCAATGGCCACGCGAAGGTTATGAGCTCGACCGACGGAAGTTCCTGGACAGACGTTACGCCTTCGAATCCGGCCGGCTTCCACGGCCCATTCCTTGGATACGGTAACGGCGTATACGTTGCCATTGGAAACGATGACCAGCACTACGCGGTCATAGCGCGAAGCGACGACGGTGCCCATTGGACGATCGAAGCCGATGCGTTTCCGGGCGGCCTGGCATTTTATCCGTTTTCAATCAGCTACGGCGGCGGCGAATTTCTGGCCGTCGGCATTGATCCTGTCGGGGATTACGGTGAATATCTTGTCAGTCACGACGGTTCGCACTGGACCGCCACCGACTACCATGCACTGAACGACTTCACTGCCGTGCTATGGGACGGAAGCAAGTTTGTCGCGACCGGTTCCAACGACATTCTGAACGCGCTTGGCGTTATGCTGAACGTCTCCGGTAGCGGCCCGGCCTCTGTCGAAGCGGGCGCGGACTTCGCATATACCGTATCCGTCAGTAACGATGGCGACATCGCGGCCGACAAAGTGGTGTTGAATGATACGTTAGCCACGGCAGCCGCCTTCAAAAGCGCAACCACGAGCCAAGGCACGTGCGCAAACGAGGATGGTGTGTTGTCCTGCGAGCTGGGCACACTCGCGGCTGGCGACACTGTAACGCTGAAGTTGACATACACCGCCGGTTCGAAGGCAGGCAGTGTCACCAACGAAGCGGCGGCCTATGCGTATCAGCCGACGCGCGATGATGCCGACACCCATTCAAGCACCACGGTCACAGTCAAGCCGCAAAGCGCCGGCGATAAATCGGAAGGCGATACGGGTGGCGGTGGTGCTGTCGGTCTGTTCGGCCTCGCGGCGCTGCTAGGCTTCGCGCTGCGGCGCACGTGCGGGCGGCTCGGCGCTCGCTGATCGCGCCACGTGTCGAGCGTTCTTACCACAAATTACTAACCACTTACCTCCCACCACTACCCCCCTCGAACTCAGTCAAGGCTAATATAGCCTTTGACTTGTCGCGGATATCTCCCGAAGACTACATCCAGAGACTACACGGCGGGTTGCAGGTTCTGTTACCCGCCAGCGCGAGCGTCAGAAGGAGCGGATCGGCTGCGGTGCAGACGAGGACTCGACACAAGGAGGTGGACGATGAAAGCGATAGTGGTAACGGACCAGGCTGCGGGAACAGCCGGGATGACGCTGGCGGAGCGGCCCGAGCCGCCGGCCGCGATAAACGACGTCATTGTTCAGATTCATGCGTCGGGATTCGTCCCGACTGAGATGGAATGGCCGTCGACCTGGACCGATCGCGCCGGCCGTGATCGAACGCCGTCGATCCCTGGGCACGAGCTGGCCGGAGTGGTCACCGCCCTCGGCTATGGAACAACCGGGCTGTCGGTGGGACAACGGGTGTTCGGCCTCAGCGACTGGCATCGCGACGGCACCCTCGCGGAATACGTGGCGATCGAGGCACGCAACCTCGCGCCGCTACCGGGCGACGTCGACTTCACCGTGGGCGCGAGCCTGCCAATCTCGGGACTGACCGCATGGCAAGGGCTGTTCCAGCACGGCCGCCTTCAAGCGGGGCAGAGCGTGCTCGTGCACGGCGCGGCCGGCGCAGTCGGGGCGATGGCGACGCAACTCGCGCATGAGTTCGGCGCCTACGTCATCGGCGCCGGTCGCGCTGCCGACAGGCAGACGGCGCTCGACTTCGGCGCGCAGGCGTTCATCGATCTCGAAAACGACGACCTGGAAGACGTCGGCGGAGTCGATCTGGTTTTTGATGTCATCGGCGGCGACATCCAGAAGCGGTCCGCGAGCCTGATCCGGGCCGGAGGAACCCTGGTATCCGTCGTTGGCCCGGTCGAAGCGCGGCCCGCAGACGGCCCTGCGATCGACTTCGTTGTCGAGTCCGATCGTGTCCAACTGAGTGAGATCGTCCAGCGAGTGCGGGACGGACGGCTGCGGACGAATATCGGCAACGTCGCGACCCTCGACGATGCCGTTGCGGCCCTCAACCCGGCCGCGCGACGCAAGGGGAAGACGATCGTCCGCGTTCGTCCGTGAGGAACATATGAAAACTGGAAGCAATTGATGTCGTGGAAGGCAGTTCCGCAGGAGGTAACGATGGACAAGAACATCATCAAAGAGACGATGCTTTCGCTCGAGAGCGAAGCGCTTCGAAGCGCTCGCGAGAAGTACTTCGATTATGTTGCAGATGCGCGGCTCGACCGAAGCGAACCGATCGAAGACGATGAGCAGGCCCAGGCGGAAATCGCCAGTAGCCTTTCCGAAGCCCTGGACGATACCCTCCACGACCGTACCGGTAAGCTGGACAAGTTGAGAGAGATCGACTTCGGGCCAAAGTCGACCGTCACTGAAGGAGCGCTCGTGCGACTTTCTGGCCGATACTTCGTCGTTGCCGTCTCTACCGGCAAGTTCACATGCGACGGCCAAGAGGTCATGGGGATTTCCACGAGGGCCCCGATTTTTGAAGCGATGCAAGGAGCACGGGTCGGCGAAACCGTAGAGTTCAACGGGAAGAAGTTTGTAATCGAAGAAATCGCGTAGCGAAGCTCATTCGCCGCTATGAAAACTGTGCTCGCAGCGTATCGGGAAGCTTCGTCCCGCACTGCGATATCTGAAGACGAAGCATGTACCTTCGAGAGCTGACAGCAACACGCTCGGCTCTCAAATACGTATTGATTGGAGGCTCATTATGCAATATGGAAAGTCGCAGGAAGCGATCGATCGACTGACGGAGGAGCAGCGCCGTGTCACTCAGGAGGCGGCCACCGAACGCCCGTTCACCGGAGAATACAACGACCACAAGGAGCCTGGCATCTACGTGGACATCGTCTCGGGCGAGCCTCTCTTCGCATCGTCCGACAAATTTGAGTCGGACTGCGGGTGGCCGAGTTTCACCAAACCTATCGTTTCCGCAAACGTCGACGAGTCGAGAGACACCTCCCATGGGATGATCAGGACTGAGGTCAGATCAACCCATGGCGACAGCCACCTCGGCCACGTCTTCGCCGATGGCCCGGCCGATCGCGGCGGTCTGCGCTACTGCATCAATTCCGCGTCGCTCCGGTTCATCCATCGCGACGACATGGAGCGCGAGGGCTACGGCGAATATCTCGATCAGGTTGAGGAGGTCTGACATGCATCAGCGCGCTGTACTTGCTGGAGGATGTTTCTGGGGGATGCAGGATTTGATCCGCAAACTTCCCGGCGTTGTCTCGACTCGCGTCGGCTATACGGGCGGTGACACTCCGAACGCGACTTACCGCAACCACGGTACTCACGCGGAGGCGATCGAAATCGTCTTCGATACGACGCAGACGAGTTACCGGCGCATCCTGGAGTATTTCTTCCAGATCCACGATCCCACGACACGGGATCGTCAAGGCAACGATGTAGGTACCAGCTACCGTTCGGCGATCTTCTATACGAGCGACGAGCAGAGAAAGGTGGCGGAGGAAACGATCGCCGACGTGAACGCGTCGGGCCTGTGGCCGGGCAAGGTCGTGACCGAGGTGGCACCTGCCGGCGATTTCTGGGAAGCCGAGCCGGAGCACCAGGACTATCTGGAGCACTATCCGAACGGCTACACCTGCCACTTCCCTCGTCCCGACTGGGTTCTTCCCAGACGGGAAACCGCCGGCGAGTCCGCGACAACTGCTGGGCATACCGGCGTGGATGCCCGGCCCTAGATCGCCGCACGGCCTGGAAGCTGATTTGATATTTCGCAGGCTCGAGCCGCTGACCCGCGAGCGGCCGGCTCAGCCGCCGCTCCGCGCCTCCGGCTCGCCCGGCGATTTGATCACCACTACTTCGACCGGTCCGCTGCTGTCGATCAGATTCACGCTGACGTCGCCGGCCGCGTGGCGCTGCAGCGTGAGATCGACGGTTTCGGCACCGACGCGCAGCTTGTCGATGTGCAGGGTTTCGAGGAACGGCGGCAGTACCGGGCGCAGGAATTCGACGCGGCAACGCTCGCCGTCGACGCGCAGGCCGATGCAGGCCTTGAGCAGCATGAAAGCCGAGGCAGCGGACCAGACCTGGGGAGAGCACGCCATCGGATAGCGCACCGGGCCTTCCTCGATGCGACGGCTGAAGCCGCAGAACAGCTCCGGCAGCCGGAACAGGTCGAGAAACAGGCTGGCGTCGAACAGGCCGGCCAGCACTCGCAGCGCCTGGTCCTTGAAGCCGTAGCGCGCCATGCCAGCTGCGATCAGTGCGTTGTCGTGCGGCCATATGGAACCGTTGTGATACGACATGGGGTTGTAACGGCGCGCGCCCGCGGCGAGCGTGCGAATACCCCAGCCGCAGAACATGTCATCACCCATCAGCGTGTCGACGACGCGGCGCGCGTGCCCGGCATCGGCGATGCCCGTCAGCAGGCATTGACCGGCATTCGACGTACGCACGCAGCAGCGGCGCTTGTCGCCGTCGAGCGCGATCGCGTAGGTCGAAAGCTCCTCGCACCAGAATGCTTCGTCAAATTTCGCACGCAAATTTTCAGCCTGCTCGCGCAACCGCCGCGCACGAGCGGTGTCGCCACGCCGCGCGACCAGGCAGGCGCTGCCGAGAAGCGCACCGTAGACGTAAGCCTGCACTTCGCACAGCGCGATCGCCCCGTTGGCGGGCCTGCCATCGGCATGAAACAGGGAGTCGTCGGAATCCTTCCATCCCTGGTGATTGAGTCCGTGCTTGGCGCGCTTCTTGTATTCAACGAAGCCATCGCCGTCGAGATCGCCGTAGCGGTCGATCCAGTTGAGCGCGAGATCGATCTGCGGCCATATCTCGTCGAGCAGCGCATAGTCGCCGGTGTGCTCAAAGTAAGCGGCGGCAAGCAGCAGGAACAGCGGCGTCGAATCGATGCTGCCGTAATAGAGTTTGAACGGGATTTCGCCGAGGGCGGCCATTTCGCCCTTGCGGGTTTCGTGAATAATCTTGCCGGGTTGCGCGTCCTGCTCGTCGTTTTCCTCGGTCGCCTGCGTGGCGGCAAGAAAACGCAATGCACCGCGCGCGACTTCCGGATTCACCCACAGGTACGCGAGCGCGGCGATGATGCCGTCGCGGCCGAACGCGGTGCTGTACCACGGCACGCCGCCATATGGATAGCGGCCGTGGCCGGTGTCGGTCAGCATCATGTGCAGGTCGCTGCGACTGCGCCCGATCCAACTGTTGAAGAGTTCGTTCGAGGTACGGATGCCGCAGGTTTCATCGTCGAGCGACTGGCGTCCGTGGCGTGCGGCATCCATTGCGTCGACAAAGACCGGCGCGTCGAAACGGCCTTCGTTGAGATCGCAACTGACGACCAGGTCGATGATCGTTTCGCCGTGCGGTTTGAGCGTGATGTCGAAATGCGCCTCGGTTTCGTTGATTTCGTCCGGCGCCGGCGTGAACTTGAGCCGCGTGAAACGCTTGACCTTGTCGAGGCCTTCGTAGCCGAGCATTACGCGGTCGCCGGCGATACGCGGCTCGAGATCCCGGCCGCGCTCATGCCGCTGGCTGCCGCGGATTTCGAAAATGTCGACATAATCGGCTTCGAAATAAAACGACACCCGGGTGCTGACATCGACGCCATCGTAATTGCGGATGCGCAGCCGCTGGTGATAGGCGTCATTCCACAAAAACTTGATGCGCGCGAGGTGCAACGTGCCCTCGGCAACCTTGCGGCCGTTATCGTCGAATGTCGGGTTGGCGAGATCGGCGGTAACGAGGCTGTTGTCGGCGGTGACGGTCGAACTCAGCAACACCGGCTGCGTCTTGTCGCCGACCTTGAGCAGCAACGCCGACAGAAACCGGGTGCCCTCGTGATAGACCCCTTCCACGCTCGACGGGATCGGCTTGATGTTGCCGAACGAGTCGAACACTGCAAAGGTTTCGTCCTGCTTCAGCACCAGGTTGTGCTGCGCCGTCAGCGCGGAGCTTGCCTGGACGTAATAGTCGCCCTCGCAGACGATAACGTCCGTCATCGCGTGATGCGGATTGACGTCCCGGCTTCCCGCGTGGGTGTGCGCCCTCTGCATGCGCGTCAGCCGAGCGACTGCGCCGCCTGCAGCACCGGGGCGTCGGTGAGCGGCGGCACGATGCTGAGCGCCCTGGTGCGCGGCCGGGCAAGCGCGGTATAAATCTCGAGGTAGTCGTGCGCCATCCGTTCGCAGGTGAACCGGCGCTCGAATGCCGCGCGGCATTCTGCGCGGTCGAGTTCGCCGACCCGCTCGGCCGCGCCAAGCGCAGCGTCGGGACCATCAGCCACAAAACCGGTGACGCCGTCTTCAATGATCTCGGGTATCGAGCCGCGGCGGAGCGCGATCACCGGTGTGCCGCAGGCGAGCGCCTCGATCATTGCCAGCCCGAACGGCTCCGGCCAGTCGACGGTAAACAGGAGCGCGCGCGCGTTGCCGAGAAACGTGTTCTTGTCGACCTCGCTTATCTCGCCGATATATTCGATGAGCGGATGGTCGAGCAGCGGCTCGATCTGCGTCGCGAAGTATACCCGGTCCGCCGGATCGACCTTCGCGGCGATTTTCAGCGGCACGCCGAGGCGTATCGCGATATCGATGGCGATGTCGATGCGCTTCTCCGGTGAGATGCGGCCGATAAACGCGAAGTAGCCTTCCGGGTGGGGATTGAACGAATAGAGGTTCGGCGGCAGGCCATGATAGACAGTGCCTGCCCAGCGCGCCTGCTTGAGCGGCGCACGCTGCGCGTCGGAAATGGATACGACCGGCATGTCGCTGTACTCGTAATACAACGGCACGAGGTCGGGCAGATCGAGGCGTCCGTGCAACGTCGTCAATGCGCGTATTCCAAGCCGGCGCGTCAGCGGGAAGTGCATGTAGTCGACGTGGAAGTGAATGATGTCGAATTCCGACGCACTGCTGAACACATGCTCCAGCAGCAGGATATGGTGCGCCATTTTGTCGACGCACTCGGTATCGAGCCGCAGCGCCTTGAGACACGGCGCTACCAGGCGCGCGGCGGTCACCGAGTCGCCGCTCGCGAACAGCGTGACTTCGTGACCCTCGCGCACGAGTTCCTCGGTCAGATAGGAAACGACGCGCTCCGTACCGCCGTAGAATTTTGGCGGCACGCTCTCGTACAGCGGCGCGACTTGCGCAATTCTCATTAGTGGTCCCTCACTTGCGGCGCGGTGCGCCGATGATTGGAACCTATCTCAAAATCGCGTCTGCCGGCATGACCCTGCGTTGCGGCGCCGTCCCTCGACAACGCCGCGCCTTGCCTCAGCCTCGGCACCTGCAATTTGAAACAGGTTCTACTTTTTTGATCCCGCTTCGTGCGAAATCGGCACCTGCATTATGGGGAGCGCGCCGGGTACGCGCAAGGACGGACTTCACGCTTGAGTTGGCGCCGGAATACGTTAAAAGAATGCGGCTGGCCGCTAATCTCTTTGTGCCGGCTCGACGATCTGGTTGCGCATTTTTGCGAGGCGTGCGAGCAGCCGGTTCTGTGCGCCAAGCGGAATCTGTAGTTGCGCCATTGCCGCCTGCAGATCTTCGACCATCGCATTGAACGCAGCGGCCGTGACGTGCAGGCCACGGTGCGTGTCGACCATGTTCTCGCCGGTATATGTACACGGGCCGCCGCTGACCACGCAAAAAATGGTAATCAGGCCGTGATGCACGTGCGCGATGTTGGCGCCGGCGAAGTAGTGCACGATACGCGTGTCGTCGGCGATTTTGTTGAGCGTTGTTTCGACGATCGCGGTGATGCCGGCCTTGCCGCCGAGCGCCCGGTACAGCGAGTCGTCGACGTGTCCCGCATTGGCGGCAATTGCACTGCCGCCGGACAATTCAATAACCAGTGCGATGACCGACGCGAGGCAGATGCGGAGAATGCGTTTGTTGCCTGTCATGTTCCTGCCCAACTCGCCTCAAAAGCCGGCCTGCACCGACACATAAAATCCCTGTTGTCCGGACGTGCCGGCGATTGCGCCGAGGTCGGCATACGCCGCGGTCAGCGACACCGACTTGCTCGGAAACCAGGCGATAAACAAATCGCTCCAATTGTCTTCGTGCGCGAAGCCGAGGTTGTCCGGCTTCTGGCGGTATTCGACGCCGACGACCGTATGCATATCGAGCATCAGCCCGAGTGACGCTTCGACCTCTGTTTTGTAGCTGTCGGAAATGTCGCCGCCGAAACCGAGCAGGCCGATCTGATTGGCTTTCGTCTCACGCAAATCGACACTCGCCAGCAGGTTGCGGCCGAACACGGCCCCGAGAAACAGCTTGCTCGCGGCGAGATAAACATCGATGCCGCGGTCGTCGCGCGCACCGAGCGCGCGCACAAAGTCACCGTCGAGGTTGCGCTTGTACTGCACGCCGAGCGCGAGCTGTGGCATGTCGGTGTAAACGAGATTGCCGGCGAGGCGGATCTTGGCGCCGACGACCTGCTGGCGCAGGTTCTTGCCGAGCGCGTCGAGCGCGAGATGCTGCGACGCGAACGAAATTTCGACCCGGTTATCGATGCCGAATGCCGCACCGGCTGCACTGAGACTGTAATGACCAGTGTTGACGTTGGTGACGAAGACCGTGCCGCCGGCCTGG
>DASSOO010000127.1:0-2456 GCA_035700455.1 Gammaproteobacteria bacterium | reverse complement strand
GCGGCGGCAGGCTCGCGTCATAATCGCGCTCGACGTTGATGCCGGGATATTCCGCCTGTATCAGACTGCGCACGCGTTCCAGCGCCTCGTGAATGTTGAGCGGTGCCGGCTGCGGCAGGCGGTGCGGCATCAGCAGGCGGTCCATCAGCGACTGCAGCCGGTCGGCTTCGTGGATGATGACTTGCGTGTATTCGCGCAGCGCCGGTGCGTCGAGTTCGCGTTCCAGCAATTGCGCCGCGCCGCGGATGCCGCCCAGCGGATTCTTCACTTCATGCGCGAGGTTGCGCAGCAATTCGCTGCTGGCCTCGTTTTGTCCCAGCACGCGTTCTTCTTCCGCGATCCTGAGCTGCTGGTCGAGCGGGCGGAATTCCAGCAACAGCCCTTCGCGCGCGCCATGACCATCGACTTCGAGCGGTGTCACGGTGCACGACAGCCGCAATTCCGGCCGCTGCAGCGCGCCGAACTCGAGGTCGTGCTCGATGTAGCTGCCGTTGTTGCTGCGGGCATACTCGATCGCTGCATCGAGCGCGGAACTGGATCGGAAAATCTGTCGCAGGCCGGCACCGACCGCGCTGTGGCCGGACAATTCGAACAGGTTTTCGGCGGCGGGATTGAGATAGCGGATCACCAGGTCGGCGTCCACCAGCACGATCGCGGTGGCCAACTCGTCGAAACCGAAAAAGGCGGCGGGTTTCATAGCCGCCGTGCGCGCCATGGCGCGGACCGGAACGGGAGATCGGAGCGAGGATCGCCGCGGCCGGTCGCGGCGCTCGCCGCCCCCCGGCTACTGGAGGTTGTCGAGCTCCTGCTTGATGCTGGCGATATTGTCTTCGTGCAGCTTGACCTGGTGCTCGTACGGTGCCAGACGGTCGAGCATGCGCTGATAGTTGCGCTCATTACCGTAGCGCACGGATTTTTGCGTCGCCAGGGCTTCCTTTGCGTTCGCGAGCAGATTTTGCTCGTTCGCCAGTTCCTTTTCGAGTATCTGGCGGCGTCCCTCATCCCGGCTTTTCTGGGTCGCGCTGTCAACCTTCGGGAAGTTCTTCGGTGACGAAGACTTGGGCTGGGCATTGGTTTCCGAGGATCCGCCGTAGATGATGTTGGGTTCGACGTGAAGCGATTTGCAGCCCTTCTGGAACTTGTTGGTGTAAGTCACCGCGCCCGTGTTGTCCACGCACTTGTAGATCTCGGCACTGGCCTGGAGCGTCCACCCGAACGTCAACGCGATCAGCAGCAGCAGTTTCATTGAAAATCCGACATGAGCTTTCCGTCCCCGGCGCACCGCACCCGCGGCCAGGCGCCGACCGGATTTCCAGTCTATGTCAGTCACACCGAAACATCAATTCGTCCGCTTCTCCGGCTGCATTCAATGGCCGTGCCGGGTGCCTGGGGCACACGGCCGCCGGCACGGCCTCGTACCATTACAGACTGTAATAAAGCTGAAACTCCAGCGGGTGCGTGGTCATCCGGAACGCCTGCACTTCTTCCATCTTGAGAGCAAGGTAAGCGTCGATCATGTCGTTCGAGAACACGCCGCCGCGCGTCAGGAACTCGCGATCGTTGTCGAGATGCTCGAGCGCCATTTCCAGGGACGCGCACACCTTCGGCACTTTCTGCGCTTCTTCCGGCGGCAGATCGTAGAGATTCTTGTCGACCGGGTCGCCGGGGTGAATCTTGTTCTGGATGCCGTCCAGTCCTGCCATCAGCATCGCGGTGAACGCGAGGTACGGGTTGCACATCGGGTCCGGGAAGCGCACTTCGATGCGCCGGCCCTTCGGATTCACCACGTGCGGGATGCGCACCGCGGCCGAGCGGTTGCGCGCCGAGTAGGCGAGGTTGATCGGCGCCTCGAACCCCGGCACCAGCCGCTTGTACGAATTGGTGCCCGGATTGGTGATCGCGTTGAGCGCGCGCGCGTGCTTGATGATGCCGCCGATGTAGTAGAGCGCAAGCTCGGACAGCCCGGCATAGCCGTTGCCGGCAAACAGGCTCTGACCGCCCTCGCCGAGCGACTGGTGCACGTGCATGCCGGAGCCGTTGTCGCCGACGACCGGCTTGGGCATGAAGGTCGCCGTCTTGCCGTAATTGTGCGCGACGTTGTGAATCACGTATTTCATGATCATCGTCCAGTCCGCGCGCTTGACCAGCGAGTTGAACTTGGTGCCGATCTCATTCTGTCCGGCGGCGGCGACTTCGTGATGGTGCACTTCGCATTCGACGCCCATTTCCTCGAGCGCCAGCACCATCGCCGAACGCACGTCCTGCAATGAATCGACCGGCGGCACCGGGAAATAGCCGCCCTTCACCGCCGGCCGGTGGCCCATGTTGCCGCCTTCCAGCGCCACGCCGGACGACCAGGGTGCTTCTTCGGATGTGATCTTGACGAAGCTGCCCGACATGTCGACGTTCCAGGTCACCGAATCGAATATGAAGAACTCGGGCTCCGGACCGAAGTA
>DASSOO010000126.1:0-3260 GCA_035700455.1 Gammaproteobacteria bacterium | reverse complement strand
CGGCCGCGAACTCCTGCACGAGCTTACCGACTCCGGCGCGCGCGCGATCGTGATTCTCGAAAATTTTGCACATACGCTGGCCGATGTCGTCGAGCAATCGGAACTGACGCATATCGTCACGACACAGATCGGCGACCTGCTGCCTGCACCCAAGTCATGGTTGATCAATTTCGCCGTCAAGCACATCAAGCGGATGGTGCCGGCCTGGCAGCTCCCGGCGACGGTGGATTTTCGGGCCGCGCTGAAGGCAGGTGCGGCCATGCACCTGGAGGACACGCCGCTTACACGGGATGACGTGGCCTTCCTGCAATACACCGGCGGCACGACCGGGCGCGCCAAGGGCGCCGTGTTGACGCACGGCAACATCATCGCGAATCTCGAGCAGGCGTCGGCGTGGGTAGGTCCAAAGCTCGAAGAAGGCCGCGAAGTGGCGATCACGGCGTTGCCGCTGTATCACATTTTTTCGCTACTCGCGAACTGCCTCCTGTTTACCAAGATCGGCGGCCTGAACGTCCTGATTACCAATCCGCGCGACATCAAGGATTTCATTCGCCAGTTGCGCAAGCATCGGTTTTCAGTCATCACCGGCGTCAATACTCTGTTCAATGCGCTCCTCGATGCGCCCGGGTTTGCCGGCGTCGACTTCAGTGCGCTCAAGTTCAGCCTCGGTGGCGGCATGGCGGTGCAGCGCGCCGTTGCGGAGCGTTGGCAGCGTGTGACGGGTTCGCCGCTGGTCGAAGCGTATGGCCTGACTGAAGCCTCGCCGGCGGTGTGCATCAACCCTCCGGATCTCAAGGCCTATAACGGCAGTATCGGGTTGCCGATTCCGTCGACGGAGGTGTCGATTCGCGACGATGACGGCAACGAAGTGCCGCTCGGTCAGACCGGCGAATTGCTGGTGCGCGGGCCGCAGGTGATGCGCGAATACTGGCGCCAGCCGGAGGAGACCGCGAAAGTGCTGTCAGCCGACGGCTGGCTGCACACCGGCGACATGGCCAACGTCGATGAGCGCGGTTATGTACGGCTGGTTGATCGCAAGAAAGACATGATCCTGGTGTCCGGCTTCAATGTTTACCCGAACGAAGTCGAGGACGTGGTCGCGGAAATGCCGCAGGTGCAGGAAGTGGCGGCCGTCGGCGTGCCCGATGAGCATTCGGGCGAGGTCGTCAAGTTGTTCATCGTTCGCCGCGACCGGAAACTGACCGTCGATCAGGTCAAGGCCTACTGCCATGAGAATCTGACCGGCTACAAGCGCCCCAAGTACGTCGAATTCCGCGACGAATTGCCGAAGAGTAACGTCGGGAAAATTCTCCGGCGGAAGTTGAGGGACGAAACGGCGATCCACGCCGGCGAGGTCGCGAGTAAGCAATGAGAGGCCGACGGGCGGGGAAAAAAGCGGATTAAATGCAGCCGCCCCCGGCCTCGAGCGGCGACCCGGCCGCGGAGCGCCTTATGCTACCATTTCGCCCGATTTTAACCGCGGGGCTCCGCCTCATGGATTTTGTTGTTCCCGACTTTACCGCCGTACGTATTCTGGTGGCCGGCGACGTGATGCTCGACCGCTACTGGTTCGGCGCTACGCGGCGGATCTCGCCCGAGGCGCCGGTACCGGTGGTGCATGTTGAGGAAGCCGAAGAACGGCCGGGCGGAGCGGGCAACGTTGCGCTCAATCTGGCGCTGTTGGGAGCGCGCGCGACGGTCGTCGGGGTGACGGGCGAAGACCCGGCCGCCGACGCGCTCAATGCCGCGCTCACCGAGTTCGGCGTCCGCTGCCGCCTTACGCGGTTGCCGGAACTGCACACGATCACCAAGCTGCGTGTGCTGAGCCGCCGCCAGCAGTTGCTGCGCATAGATTTCGAGGCCGACGCCCGCGCCGCATCGCCGCATTTTGCCGCGATTTTCGGCGAGGAAATTCCCGCGAATGACATTGTCATCCTGTCCGACTATGCCAAGGGTGCTCTGGCAGAGGCGCCGGCGTTGATCAAGGCGGCGCGTGCCGCCGGCCGGCGTGTGGTAGTTGATCCGAAAGGCGCCGATTTCGCCCGCTATCGCGGTGCGACTGCGATGACGCCGAACCTTGCCGAATTCGAAGCCGTGGCTGGCGGGTGTGAAACCGAAGCCGACATCGCGGCGAAGGGCGAGCGCCTGCGCGCCCATCTCGATCTGGAAGCATTGATTGTCACCCGCGGTGAAGCCGGTATGACTTTGATCGAGGCGGACAGGCCGCCTTTGCACCTGCCCACGCATGCGCGCGAAGTCGCAGACGTCACCGGTGCCGGCGACACGGTGATCGCATTGCTGGCGGCCGGCCTCGCGGCGGGCTCGTCATTCGCCGAAGCAACCGCTCTTGCCAACCTCGGCGCCGGCGTCGTCGTGGGTAAGCTCGGCGCGGCCGGCGTCACGCCGAGCGAGCTGCATCGCGCGGTGCACGAGCATCGGCAGACAACCGGCGACGGCGTGCTCGACGAGGATGCGTTGATTGACGCGGTGCGTCAGGCACGCGCACGCGGCGAGCGTATCGTCATGACCAACGGTTGCTTCGACATCCTGCACCCCGGTCATGTCGCCTATTTACGCGCAGCGCGCAAACTCGGCGACCGTTTGATTGTTGCCGTCAACGATGATGCGTCTGTCAGCCGGCTCAAGGGAAAAGACCGGCCGATCAACACCCTCGACGATCGCATGGCAATGCTCGCAGCCCTCGACATGGTCGATTGGGTCGCACCGTTTTCGGAAGACACACCGGCGCGCCTGATCGGCCGTGTGCTGCCGGACGTACTGGTCAAGGGCGGCGATTACCGGCCGGAGGACATTGCCGGCTATGACGTCGTTACTGCCAACGGCGGCGAAGTGCGCGTCGTCGAGTTCGTCGCCGGCCATTCGACGACCGCATTGCTCGATGCGATGCGCAAGCGGTGAGCAGCGGTCGCCACTCAATAGGTGCCGCAGGAGCGGCGTCAGCCGCGATGTCTTTCAGATTCATGCAAATTCGCGGCTGAAGTCGCTCCCACCTTTGACTGTAAAGACCGGCACGCCCCGATGCGCATGATCTACACTTTGCTGTTGACGCTTGCGGCGCCGTTCGTTTTCGTCTGGCTCATGCTGCGCAGTCGGCGCCAGACCGGCGAGCCAGATGCGTGGCGCGAGCGTCTCGGGCGTCTGCGCCTTGCTTCACACGCACCGTTGATATGGATACATGCCGCGTCGCTCGGAGAAATGCAGGCCGCGGCGCCGCTTGTCGATGCGCTCGCGACGCGTTA
>DASSOO010000125.1:0-6781 GCA_035700455.1 Gammaproteobacteria bacterium | reverse complement strand
CGATCAGGCGTTCAAATGGTTCAGTGCCGCCGCTGCTTCGGGACACGCACTGGCGCAGTTAATACCGGCATTATGCTGTATCGCGGTCTCGGCACGGAACGCGACTACAAGCGCGCGTTTCAATGGTTCGAACGAAGTGCGAAACTCGGCGACCCGCAGTCGCAGTTCGCCGTGGCGAGCCTGTATTTCGACGGGAAGGGTGTCAAGATCGATCGTGCCGCCGGTATTCACTGGTATCACGAGTCCGCAAAGCATCGCTACCCGTATGCGGCATACGATCTGGGCGCGCTTTACTACAACGGCAACGGCCTGCCGCGCGACCATGTGCGCGCCTACGCCTGGTTCTCAGTCGCCGACCACTGGGGCCTGAATACCTGGCAGGCACGCGTGATTCTCACGCAAACACTCTCCCCGGCGGAACTCACCCGTGCGAAGCAGCTCGGCCGCAAGCTGATCGACAAGTACGACAGCCGTTACTGACGCCCGTCGCGGGGGCAGATTGCCGGCGCGTTCGCTGCGGCGCGCGCGCCGGCAATCGGTGCAACCTCCGCGGCGCGCGCGGCATGGGCGGCAAATTGCGGACGAATGCGCGCCGCTGTCGCCTGTTCGAAACCGTAGCCGATGCCGATCAGCGTCGGCTCGCTCCAGCGCCCGGCAAAGAACACCATGCCGATTGGCAGGCCATGAACGTTGCCGGCAGGCACGGTAATTGAGGGATAGCCGGCCACAGCCGCCGGGCTGTCGCCGCCGCCACCGACATGATCGCCGTTGACGAGATCTGTGGTCCAGGCCGGACCGCCGGCGGGCGCCATCAGCGCATCCAGTTGGTGTGCATGCAGGGCCGCATCGATGCCTTCCGGCCCGGCAAGACGCTTCTCCTTCGCCAGCGCCTCCCGGTATGCCGGGTCGGTTAGCGGCCCTTTGGCTTCGGCCTTGATGAAAAGATCCTGCCCGAACCACGGCATTTCTTCGTCGGCGTGGTCGCGGTCGAACGCGATGATGTCCGCGAGCGTCTTCACCTTGAGTCCGGTGCGTGTCGCGAGATACGCGTTGAGGTCGTGCTTGAACTCGTACAACAGTACGGTCATCTCGGCCTTGCCGTAATCGTCGAGATGCGGCAGCTTCACTGCTTCCACGATCGCGCCGGCGTTGCGCAACGCGGCGGCGCTTGCATCGAGAATCCGGTCGACAGCCGGATTAAAGCCGGCCATGTTGCAGGCAATGCCGATATGCTTGCCGTCAAGTGCGTCGGGCTTGAGATATTGTGTGTAGTCGGTTGCGTGCGTATCGGCCTCGGCCGTCGCCGGATCGCGCGGGTCATTGCCGGCGATGACCGTCAGTACCGCGGCTGCGTCGGCGACCGTGCGCGCCATCGGTCCGGCAGTGTCCTGGCTGTGTGAAATCGGCACGATGCCGGCTCGGCTGACGAGCCCCAGCGTCGGCTTGATCGCGACGATGCCGTTGACCGAGGCGGGGCACGTAAGCGAACCGTCGGTTTCGGTGCCGATGGCGAAGGTGACGAATCCCGCCGCAACCGCCGCGGCGGAACCTGAACTCGAGCCGCAGGCATTGCGATCGAGCGCGTACGGGTTGTGCGTGAGGCCGCCACGGCCGCTCCAGCCGCTGGTCGAATGGCTGGAGCGAAAGTTTGCCCATTCGCTCAAGTTCGTTTTGCCGATCAGAATTGCGCCGGCGGCACGCAGCTTCGCAACGATGGTTGCGTCGCGCGGCGCCGGTGCACCGACGAGCGCGAGCGAGCCAGCCGTGGTCTGCATCGCGTCGCCGGTGTCAATGTTGTCTTTTACCATCACCGGAATGCCGAATAACGGTCCGTGCTTCTTGCCGTCCGCGCGTACGGCGTCGCGTACGTGGGCAATGTTGAGCGCGTCCGGGTTGAGCTCGATGACGGAATTGACGCCAGGGCCGCCGCGATCGAAGGCACCGACTCGGGCGAGAAAATCCTGCGTCAATCCCACGGACGTAAGCTTGCCGTCCGCGAAATCCGATTGGAGTTCCGCAATTGACTCGTAATACGGACCGGTGATTATCGGCGCGGGCGGTTGCGCCGGTGCCGGTTGCGGTTGCGGTGCGAATGCGCAGCCGGCGAGCGCGACGCAGGCGGGCAGCGCGATGGAGAACCGCTTGTGAGCCTTCCGCTGGCGCATCGGAATCAGCTCGGCGCTTTTTGTGCTGCTCGCGGCTTGAGCGCATCGGCGGCGCGTGTCGCGTCGCGCTGTGCCTGCTTCAGGTCGGTCGTGCGCAAGCCGGCTTCGGCGGCGTGCACGGCCCGGCTTAAATTTCGATGCAATCGCGGGTCATGCGAAGCGTCGGGAATCGCGCCGTCACCCATGCCCTTGCACGGATCGGCGGCCGACGCATCGTAGCCGGCGCCTTTCGGACCGACCAGGCAGTTAATGACATGGTGCAAGTGCGCGTGCGTCATTTTCAGCGAGTCGGCACCGGCTGCCATCAGGGCGTGCGCGCGCGCCGTTGCAGCCTCTTGCTGCGCCGCGCCGGTCGCGGCAAGCGTCGGGGTGGCAATGAAAATGAGCGCTGCAGCACCGATTGCGAGCTTTGATGTCATGGGTTATCTCCGTGGGGGCCGGACAGCCGGCCGGGTTATTACAGGAAAAGGAAAGGTACCCGCAGACCCGGCACTCCCGCGGCGCCGGGTCTGCGGGTGGATGCGTCAATTCTGGAAGTTGGTTCCGACACCGCCCAGAACTATCTTGCCGTGCATTTCGTTAATGATCGCACCAGCCGATGCGTAGAAACTCAGCAGCGCGGTGATGAGCCCGATGTAGCCGGCAATATGCATATAGATCGGTGCGCCGGTAAAGCCGGCGACCGCATTGCCCAAAAGAACGAGCCAGGTTCCCAGGCTTAGGAGCACTACGGCCGTGCCCGCCTTGGCCTTGAGTACGGCGATCCAGAGATAAAACGCCAGCAATGCCCACCCGAGCCACCACCAGGCACCGAATGTCGGGTCGTCGGGGGTGGCACCCGTGGCGGCCAGGGGATGGGCGTACGCCCAGAACAAGGCGGCGAAGGCCATGAAAAACACCGCATACCACGTCCGCGCCCGCAGGAATTCAAAGATGCCCGCGATAAACAGGGCTACGGTGCAGAAGATCAGTACGGTATGGAAGGCGTTCGATCCGGCCATGGTTACACCGAACCAGCCCGCGTCGATCATGCCGTTCATCCAGACGCCGATGGCGAAGGCGCCGAAGCCGAGAGCGGCCGGGTTTCCGTAACGATTATTCATAGCTCGTGTACTCCTTCGCGGCTCGATCTCTGCCTCGCAGCGAATCAGCCGCTAGCGTGGAGAGCAGTCCGCTCCCTGGAAGGCAGAGCCCGCAGGAATGCGGGCCAACCATCCGGCTTTCCCTGCTTTCCCTGAAAAGGAACCGGCCAAAGCGGAACGGATCGTGGCGATCCATCCCTTTCGGCAGGCTCCCGGATGGTTGCCACTAAGTGTAGACGAGAATATGAAAAATTCGAGCCGCGTCCATGCAGTGCCGGCGGCGGCGAGCGTAAAATAGCGGTTTGCCACCCCACACGCGCTCTCTATTCCGGAGTCCCTGCATGCGTAGCCCGACCGACGCCGCCGCGTCCGCGATCGCCGACCGTACCCATCGCGCCGGCACCGCCTTCCCGGTGCTGGGCGCAATCAGCTTTTCTCACCTGCTCAACGACATGATGCAGTCGTTGATCGTGGCGATCTACCCGCTGCTCAAGGGCGACTTTGGCCTGACTTTTATCCAGATCGGCCTGATCACGCTGACTTACCAGATTGCCGGCTCGCTGTTGCAGCCGCTGGTAGGCCACGTCACGGACAAGAAACCACTGCCGTATTCGCTGCCGACCGGCATGGGCTTCACCTGCTGCGGCCTGCTGTTGCTCGCCAATGCACCAAACTTCGCGATGCTGCTGCTGGCCGCTGCGCTTATCGGCACCGGCTCGTCGATCTTCCATCCGGAATCGTCGCGGGTCGCGCGCATGGCCTCCGGCAAGCGGCCGGGCCTCGCTCAGTCGGTGTTCATGGTCGGCGGCAATTTCGGCTCCTCGATCGGTCCGCTGCTTGCCGCCTGGATCGTGATTCCGCACGGCCGCGGCGCGGTCGAATGGTTTTCGCTCGCGGCCCTGGCTGGCTTCATCGTGCTGCTGCAGGTCGGCCGCTGGTACGGGCGTAACTACTCGACGCGCGGCAAGGCGCACCTGCGCGAACGGCCGGCGCATGCTCCGACGCGGCGGCGCGCGCAACTGGCGCTGCTGGTGCTCGGCGTACTCATTTTTTCCAAGTACTTTTACCTCGCCAGCATCACCAGCTATTACACTTTCTACCTGATGCACACGTTCAACGTGTCGGTGCAGAACGCCGAAGTGCATCTGTTCATCTTCATGGCGTCGGTCGCCTGCGGCGTGATGATCGGCGGCCCGATCGGCGATCGCATCGGCCGCAAGTGGGTGATCTGGATTTCGATTCTCGGCGTTGCGCCGTTCACGCTGCTTCTGCCGCACGCGAACCTGTTCTGGACCGGCGTTCTGAGCGCGGTGATCGGACTGATCCTGTCGTCGGCGTTTCCGGCGATTATCGTCTACGCGCAGGAGCTGGTGCCGACGCGTATCGGCATGATCTCCGGCCTGTTCTACGGGCTCGCCTTCGGCATGGGCGGCATCGGTGCGGCAGTGCTCGGCCATATCGCCGACCTCGAGGGCATCGGCTTTGTGTACCGGATCTGCGCCTATCTGCCGCTGCTCGGCATCTTCGCGGCGTTCTTGCCGAATCTCAAGGCGGCACACCAACGGGCATGATTGCGACGCTGCCATTATTCGGCGATGCGGCTGAACCGGCCGGCGGCCGCGAACCGCTTGGCGAATGCGCGGCGGTACTGCGCGGTTTCGCACTGCCGTACGTCGACGAAATCACGCCGGCCTTAGCCGCCATCGAACGCGCCGCGCCGTTTCGGCATCTGGTTACGCCCGGCGGCCAGACGATGTCGGTCGCGATGACCAACTGCGGCGCACTCGGCTGGGTTTCGGACCGGCGCGGTTATCGTTACGCTGCCGAGGACCCGCAAAGCGGACAGCCATGGCCGCCGATGCCGGCGGTATTTTTGCGCCTCGCCCGCGCGGCCGCGGCCGAGATCGGCTTTGCCGCATTCACGCCGGAGGCGTGCCTCGTCAATCGCTACGAAACCGGCACGCGACTGTCACTGCACCAGGATCGCGACGAACAAAACTATGATCAGCCGATCGTGTCGGTCTCGCTTGGCGTGCCGGCGACCTTCCTTTTCGGCGGTGACACGCGCACCGACAAGACTGTGCGCATCCCGCTGATTCATGGTGACGTCGTCGTCTGGGGCGGCGTCGACCGCCTGCGCTTTCACGGCGTGCTGCCGCTCAAACCCGCCGAACATCCGCTGTTCGGGACCCGTCGAATCAACTTGACCTTTCGCAAGGCTCGTTAATGGCGTTGGCGGCTACCGCCGCCATATCGACTGAGCTTCCGCGGCACGCACTGTTTGATAGATATCAAAGTGTATGCGTGCGGCAAGGCACATGCTGTTGTGCCTTTTTTCGGGCAGTGGGGATTGCCGCATGAAGGATTTGTCGATCGCGTTGGAGCATCGGCCGGGCGCACTGGCCGACATGGGCGACGCGCTGGGCCGCAGCGGTGTCAGCATCGAGGGCGGCGGGGCGTGGGTCGTTGACGGGCACGGGGCCGCCCATTTCCTGTTTGCGGACGGCGACGCTGCCCGAATTGCGCTCGAAGCGGCCGGAATCCAGGTGTTGGCCGTGCGCGATGTCGTGGTGCAACGCCTGAATCAGGCCGTTCCCGGCCAGCTAGGCCGCCTGACGCGGCGCATGGCCGACGCCGGGGTCAATATCGAAGTCCTGTACAGCGATCACGATCACCGGCTGGTACTCGTAGTGGATGACCTCGATAGAGCCCGCGCCGTATCCGCCGCGTGGGACAGCGAGTCTTGAATCTTTTCGCAGCTTCCGCGGCGGCTTCGCGCCGCCGCGGAATCCACGCATTTACTTCTTTGGTTCCGGTTTGCGGAAGCGGTAAATGAACTGGTCGGTGTGGCCGCGAATCGACTTGTCGAACACCGTGGTCGTATGTGTATCCTTCGGGTTGTGCAGCGCGCGGCTCTGCCCGTCGAACACGAAGCCGGCCGCTTCGACTTCCTTGCGTACGACCGCCGGATCGATGCGATGCAGCGTATTCGTGTCCTTGAGGCCCGATCCGGCCGGCGCGACGTGATCGATGATTACGTACAGCCCGCCGGGCCTCAGCGCGTTATACACCTTTTTGTTGAATTCGGTCATGTTGACCGGCCCCATGAACGGGTCATGGTAGTCGTGGTAGTTCTGCGACGTGAACACCAGGTCGACCGGTGTCGGCACATCGAATGCCGCGGCCGGCTGCTTGAGCAGGCTGACGTTCGCATAGTGCGGCGTCTTTACCAGCTTCTGCCATTCGGCGTAACTCTTCTTCGAGTATTTCTCCGTCTCATTCGGCCAGATGGTGTAAACGTGACCCTTGGCCCCGACGATCTGGCTGAACACGCGCGTCCAGTAGCCGCTGCCCGGCACCAGCTCGACGACCTTGTCGCCCGGCTTGACCTGGGTGAAGGTCATCACGGCGGCCATTTTGCGGCGCGCGTCGTCTTTCCGGTCGGCTTTGCGGGCCGGATCGTTGATTGCCGCAGTGACATAGGCCGGCACGGCGGAGTGATGGCGATTTGAAGCACGATGTTCGCTGCCGGCA
>DASSOO010000124.1:0-4353 GCA_035700455.1 Gammaproteobacteria bacterium | reverse complement strand
ATCCCAGCTCATATAGATGATCGTCCGCTTCGGCCGCCAGCCGGTCTTGAGCAACGAACCGAGCGCCTTCGCCTCGGCGAGCAGGGCGGCGTTACCGGCGAGCGGATCCTCGGCGCCGAACACCCAGCCGTCGTGGTGGTTGCCGCGCATGACCCACTGGTCCGGGTATTCGCTGCCGGGAATCTTCGCGACGACGTCATAGGCCGGGGTGAGCTTCCAGTTGAACGCCAGTTTCAGATGCACCTTCGCCGGGCCGGGACCGAAGTGATAGGTAATCGGCAGTGCGCCCTGCCAGTCGTCCGGCACCACCGGGCCGCCGAGCGCCTTCAGCAGCGGCAGCGCGTCGGCGTAGGAAATCGGCAGCACCGGAATTTTCTTGATGACCGGCGATTCGCTGCGCGCCATGCGCTTCGCGTTCGCGGTTGCGCCGACGCCCGGCGTCAGCGGGTCGCCGGGATAAATCGTCATGTTTTCGACCGAGCCGCGCTGCACGCCCCACTCATCGCGCCAGCCGCCTTTCGGGAACGCGTTGCCCCGGCGGAAGCCGTCATCGCGCGGATCGGAATAGATAATGCAGCCGATTGCGCCGTGCTGGTAAGCGACCTTTGGCTTGATGCCGCGCCACGAATGGCCGTAACGCGCGATGACGATCTTGCCTTTGACGCTGATGCCGTGCTCCGCGAGCACCTTGTAGTCGGCCGGCAAGCCGTAGTTCACGTACACGAGATCGCCGGTCACGTTGCCGTCGGCCGAATAGGCGTTGTACGGCGGCAGCGCGTTCTTGTAAATGTACGAAGTCTTGTCGCCCTTGACCGGCGGCTCGCGCAGCTTCGCCTTGTAATGTGTCGGCGAAACCAGTTCGAGCTCGCGCACCTTCGGCGTCGGAAACAGCACGTGGTAGGTTTCGATCTTCGCGTCGAAGCCCCACGACTTGAACAGCTTGAGCATGCGCTCGGCGTTCGCCTTGTCGTGCGGCGAGCCGAGCCCGTTCGGCTCCGACGACATCGTCTTGATCCAGTCGCGGATGTCGTTCTTGTTGAGCGCCGCGTCGAACTTCTGTTCGAGCGCGCGTTCGTGATCGGCCGCTGTCGGTGCGAATCCCAGCATCGACTGATCGCCGGCAGCGAGTGCCGGCAGCATAACGGCCGCGGCCGACAATGTAACGACAAGAAAGGCGGAGGCGAGTCTGCGCATGAGCGAGTCTCCTGGTTATTGGAGGCGGTGCCGTTCGGTAGACAAAAACGATGGGGGAAGGTTCTACGCCTGCCACGGCGTCGGGTCAAATAGCGGTGCGTCGACGCCGGCTCGCAGCAGTCGGGCAATCGGCGCAGTCCGTGCGATTTCCGGTTCCGATACAGCGGGTTACCGTTAATTTTGCGTTCCGCGGTCGCGCGCGCGCACTTTCCGCCTCGGCGGCTGTCTTATTCGCCGCATGTGTGGAATTTGACCGCACCCGGTTTCGTCAATAGAGTCATCGCTCCACCAAGGGAGAGATTCAATGGTTTGCCGCCGCCTGCTGGTTTCCTGCGCCTGTCTCGCTTCCGTTTTGACGTTCGCGGCCGAAGCCGCGACACCCGCGCATTACGCGCGCGATCCGCACCAGCCGATCGACCAGGCGTACACCAAGAAAATTCACAAATACACGACCGATCCGAGCTTCAATTCGCCGCTGACCGACTACCTGCCGGCGTCGAAGACGGTGCCGACGCCGGCGAAGGCACTCGGCTACATCGCCGGCGCGCCGAATCACCTGCCGTACTCGAAGGACGTGTACCGCTACATGCGCATGCTGGAAAAGGCGAGCCCGCGCGTGAAGGTGTTCACCATCGGCCACACCGAGGAAGGCCGCGAGATGATCGCCGTCGCGGTCAGTTCCGAAAAGAACATCGCCGACCTCGACGCCAACCGCGCGCGCCTTGCCAAGCTCGGCGACCCGCGCACGATCGGCATGAACGACACCGAGGCCGACAAGCTGATCGCGCAGACGGTACCGGTCTATTACATTACCGGCACGATCCATTCCACCGAAACCGGTGCGCCGACGGCGCTGATGGAGCTGGCGTACCGCCTCGCGGTGGACGACAGCCCGTACATCAAAAACATCCGCAAAAACGTCATCACGCTGATCACGCCGATCGTCGAAGTCGACGGCCGCGACCGCATGGTCGACGTTTATAACTGGCACAAGAAGCATCCAAAGGACAATTACCCGCCGCTGTTGTACTGGGGTCACTACGTCGGCCACGACAACAACCGCGACGCGATGACGCTGACGCTCGACCTGACGCGCAACGTGCTCAACACCTACGTCGGCTGGCACGCGCAGGTGCTGCACGACCTGCACGAGTCGGTGCCGTTCCTGTATGACAACACCATCGGCGACGGTCCGTATAACGCATGGATCGACCCGATCCTCGCCGACGAGTGGCACCTGATCGGCTGGAACAACGTCGCGGCGATGACCAAGATGGGCATGCCGGGCGTGTTCACGCACGGCGACTTCGACACCTGGAGTCCCGGCTACCTGATGTTCATCGCGGCGCTGCACAACGGCATCAGCCGCCTGTACGAAACCTTCGGCAACGGCGGCGCCGACACCGAGGAGCGCACGCTGTCGCCGGACGAATATGCGCGCACCTGGTACAAGCAGAATCCACCGCTGCCGAAAGTGCTGTGGTCGCAGCGTGACAACAACAATTACGAAGAAACCGGCTTGCTGACCTCGCTCGATTACTTCGCGCACAACGACAAGCTGTTCCTGCACAACTTTTATCTCAAGAGCAAGCGCTCGATCGAAAAGCCGAAGCTCGCCGGCCCGGCCGCGTACGTGTTTCCGGCCGACGACGTGCGCGTCGGTGCGCAGGCGAAGCTGCTGCACCTGCTGCAACTGCAGCACGTGGAAATCTCGCGCGCGACCGCGCCGTTTACCGTCGAGGCGCCGACGACGCCGGACGAAACCGCGAGCGCCGAGCGCACGTTCCCGGCCGGCAGCTACATCGTGCGCATGGACCAGCCCTACAGCCGCATCGCGGATGCGCTGCTCGACTACCAGTACTGGAGCCCGGACGACCCGCAAAAGCATCCGTACGACGATACCGGCTGGACGATGGGGCCGCTGTTCAACGTCGAGGTCGTGCGTATCACCGATACCAAGGTGCTCGGCGCACCGATGCAGCGCCTCGACAAGCCGGTTGCGCCGCCGTCGGGCGTCACCGGCCCGGGCGATATCTACCTCGTCGCCAACCACGGCAACGGCGCATTGCTCGCGCTGCGCGACCTGCTCAAGAACGCGGATGTGATGGTCGCCGAGTCCGGCTTCGATGCGCACGGCCGCCACTTCGACGCCGGCAGCCTGATCATCCGCGACGCCGACCGGCCGCGGCTGTCGGATCTCGCCACTAACCTGGGCCTGGAGGTTGTGGCGACGCACAGCCTGCCGAAGGTCGGGCACCACGTGCTCAAGATGCCGCGCATCGCGATCATGCACACCTGGCTCAACACGCAGACCGAGGGCTGGTGGCGGCACGTGTTCGACAACCTGCACATTCCGTACGCCTACATCAGCACCCAGGACGCGGCGCGCGATACGGATTTGCGCGCGAAGTACGACGTGATCGTGTTTCCGCCGGTCGGCTGGGGCAACCCGCAACGCATCGTCACCGGCATGCCGATGTGGGGCAACCCGATTCCGTGGCAGACGACCGCGCTCACGCCCAACATCGGCAAGCTCGACTCGACGTCCGACATCCGGCCGGGCCTCGGCTACAGCGGGCTCGCCAACCTGCAACGTTTCGTGCATGCGGGCGGCACGCTGATTACTTCGGAAGATACCTCGCGGCTGATGATCGAAGACGGCCTCGCGCCGGGCGTGTCGGTAACGCCGACCCACGATCTCAAAGTCGTCGGCACGATCGTCGCCAGCCGCCTGGTTGACGACACAAGCCCGATTGCCTACGGCTACGGCGACGAACCGCTTGCCGTATACAGTTCGGGCGGCCTCAGCTTTGCCGTGAGCAACACCACCTACGGCCGCCGCTTCGGCTCCTCCGGCGACCAGCGCCCGACCGGCCGCGGCACCAAGAACGGCTACGACGTGCCGCAGGGACGGCCGTACGTCGCGCCGCCGGCGACCCCCGAAGTCAAACCGTGGCAGGCCGCGCCGCTCAATGCCGACGAGGCGCGCGATAATCCATACGTAATCCCGCCGCAATACCGGCCGCGCGTCATCCTGCGCTTCGCGGATGCCGATAAGCTGCTGGTTTCGGGTCTTATCGAAAACGGCGGCGAAATGGCGCAACGCGCAGCCGTCGTCGACGTGCCGGAAGGCGAGGGCCACCTGCTGTTGTTCGCGAT
>DASSOO010000123.1:0-2560 GCA_035700455.1 Gammaproteobacteria bacterium | reverse complement strand
TTGTAATCGAGTTTTTTGTATTCGCTGCCGTTGAAATAGGCCGGGCCACTGTAGGTGTAGCGCGACACGTCGAGAAAATGGCGGGCGTGCGGCACGTAGTGGCGGCGAAGCTGCGTGTACGGCGCCCCTTTGACCGGCGCCTGGCCGTCGTTAACGATCCGATAACCGAGACCGACCTGGTAGCTGCCGCGCTCGAAGGTATACGTTTTGGTGACGGTCACGCCGCCTTCGCGCCACGTTAGCGGCACACGCAGGGTCTTCTGGCCCGGCTGCAACCGGTAGTTGTCCGCGACAGCCTTGTAGGCGGCGCCGTGGGCGGGGAGACCCGCACCGCGCAGGCCGGATTGCAGGACGAGACGATTCTCCGGGTCCGGCGTCAGCAAATCGACCGGCTGCTGCGGATGCTTCAGCGAGGCTGGATATTTGAGCAGCGCGACCTTGCGGATGTCGCCCCCGCCGGTATTGATCGTGACGCGCAAAACGTCGGTCGTGACGGTTACGGCACGACCCTGCGCAAGCGGTTGTGCGTGGGCGACCGCAGGGGCCTGCGCTGGCGAGGCCGGCGGCGTTTCCCCCGGCGCCGCGACCTGCGGGACGCCTTCGGCGGTCACGCTGCTGGCGGGTGCCGGTGCGGTGGTCGTCGCTGCTACCGGCGCACGCGCCGGCCGCTGCGGGCCATAGTCGTGCATCCAGGCGTTGAATATGAGGTAGCCGACGAGCCCGAGCGCACCAAGGAGAAACAGCCGCCGGTTATCCATGCCGATGTCTCAGGTGGTGGCTGTGATTGCCTATCGGCGGCACGGGGTCGACGCCGCCGGGATGCCACGGGTGGCAGCGCGCCAGCCGTGCGAGCGCGAGCAGCGTGCCGCGCACGGCACCGTGGCGCGCGATCGCAGTGGTCGCGTACTCCGAGCACGACGGATAGAACCGGCAGCGGTTGCCGAGCAGCGGACTGATCACGAGACTGTAGGCCTTGATCAGGAAGATCAGCAGTTGTCGCATGGCGCTTGCGTCAGCGTCCTTCGGTTTCAGCAACCCGCCAGGCGCTGCCACAGCGCGACGAGGCTTCGATGCAATACGTCGTTGGGCGCGGTCACGGCGGCCGGCCGCGCCAATACCACCAGGTCCCAGCCGGCCAGCCGCGCTTGTTCGTGCCGGAACGTTTCGCGCACGATCCGCTTCAGCCGGTTGCGGTCGACCGCGCGACGCGCCGCTTTGCGCGCGATCGCGAGCCCCAGCCGTGCATGGTCGCGATTGCTACGCGCGGCGACAATGGTAAACAGGGAGTCGCCGACACGCCGACCGCGGCGAAACGTCCGCCGGTAGTCATCCGGCTTGATCAGGCGCAGTGTGCGAGGGAATCGCGCCGTTGTCACCCGCTCAGGCGGCCGTGTGTGCGGAACCCCGAACGGCTAGGGGCACAGCCGGGCGCGGCCCTTGGCGCGCCGCTCCTTCAGGACCCTGCGGCCGTTCTTGGTCGCCATACGGGCGCGGAAGCCGTGCGTGCGTTTGCGATGCAGATTACTGGGCTGGTAGGTTCTTTTCATGTCGCGGTCCGGTGGCCGGGCAGGCGCGCCTGTGGTCGAGTCAAAGGGCGGATATTAGAGCGATTTGCGGCAGCTCTGTCAACCGAAATCTTGTATTTCAGCCTGTGGATAAGTGGCAGCATCCGGTATAGACTGCTTGACGACTTCGCCGACCCCGAATCACAACAGACCGATCATGACGATACCCGACTCGAAAGGTGAGCGGCGGTGAGTTCTTCGCTTTGGCAGCGCTGCGTCAACCACCTTGAGGATGAACTTTCGGAACAGGAGATGAATACCTGGATCCGGCCGTTGCAGGCCCGCCAGGACGAGGGTTTGCTGCGCCTGCTGGCGCCGAACCGCTTCGTCCGGGACTGGGTGCGGGATAATTTCCTCGCGCGCATCTCGGAACTCGCCCGCGCGTTGCAACCTGCGCCGGCGCCGCAGGTGCGCCTGGATATCGGTGACCGTGCACCAGCCGACGGGGTGCCGGCCGACAGCCGCCGCCGCGAGCGTAGGGACGACGCCGGCGCGAGCCGCCTGAATCCGGAATACACATTCGCGACCTTCGTCGAGGGCAAATCCAACCAGCTTGCGCGCGCGGCGGCGCAGCAGGTGGCCGAAAATCCCGGCACCGCCTACAACCCGCTGTTCCTGTACGGCGGTGTCGGCCTCGGCAAGACCCATTTGATGCACAGCGTCGGCAACCAATTGCTTGAAAAGCGCCCCGGCGCGCGCGTGGCCTACGTGCATTCGGAACGTTTTGTCGGCGACATGGTGCGAGCGTTGCAGCACAACAGCATTAACGACTTCAAGCGCCGCTATCGGTCGCTCGATGCGCTTCTGATCGATGATATCCAGTTTTTTGCCGGCAAGGACCGCTCGCAGGAAGAGTTTTTTCACACGTTCAACGCGTTACTCGAAGGTCGCCAGCAGATCATCCTGAGCTGCGACCGTTATCCGAAGGAGGTCGACGGGCTCGAGGAACGCTTGAAGTCGCGTTTCGGCTGGGGCCTGACTGTCGCGATCGAGCC
>DASSOO010000122.1:0-2434 GCA_035700455.1 Gammaproteobacteria bacterium | reverse complement strand
CGAACGGGCTTGAGCGCACCCCGTCGACCGGCAGCGAAAACGGCAGTTGCGCGTAAAGCTCCGGCGTGAAAGCGTCGTATACGCCATCAATGATTTTGGATTCCTTTGCGATACGCGCGAGATCCGCGGGTGTCGGATTGACCAGGCGGTCGTTCTTGATTGTCAGCGTTTGCGTGCCGTAGTCCTTCGCCGTCACGTCGAAAGTCAGCGACTGCGGGCCGTCGGGCGTATCGACCGTGAACGTCTGCTTGCCGGCCGCCGTGTCGAGCGGCAGCCCTACCGCAGCATAACGACTGCCGTTATGGTCGAGGATCATGACGCGGTGGCCGTCAAAGTGCGCGTCGGTCGCCGTGGCCGGGACCGGGATCACGGCGATGCCGCCCGGCACCGCATCGGCCGTCGGCAGGCCCTGGCCATACGCGCCACCCGCCAGCAAACCTGCAAGCATTACAAGCCAACGCATCTCAGTCCTCCGTTCGTGTCGTCGTCACCGTCGCCTGCAGTTCGCCTCTGGCGAGGCGGGCGCGGATATTGTCGCCGCCGCGTACGCGGGCGGCATCGGTAATAGCGCGGCCGTCGTCGCCGGTGACGATGGCATAGCCGCGGCCGAGCGTCGCCAGCGGGCTGACAGCGTCCAGCGCCCGCGCCGCGAGTGCGTATCGGTTACGCGCCGTGTGGACCGGTTGCGCACCGGCAAAGCGGAGTCGCTCGCGCAGCCCGGCAAGCTGTTCATTCAGCATTTGCAGCCGCCGCCATGGTGCCTGCTCGCGCAGTTCAGCGACCGCGCGGCGCAAATGCTGGCGGCGCATTTCGAGGCGCCCGGCAAGCGCCTGACGCAGGCGCGTGTCCAGTTCGTCGAGACGTTGTGCCTGGTCGCGCAGCCGCGCGCGCGGGTGCAACTGTTCAAGGCGCCGGATGGCGCGTTCGGCATCTTCGCGACAGCCGTTCAGCAACGCGCGCAGTTCGCGTTCGAGTTGTGCGCGCCGGTGTGCAACGATCTGGCCGAGTTCGCGACAGTCCGGCGCCGCGTGTTCGGCGGCCGCGGTCGGCGTCGGTGCGCGCAGGTCGGCGGCGAAATCGGCGATGGTGAAATCGATTTCGTGGCCGACGCCGACGATTACCGGCAGTGCGGAGGCACGAATTGCCCGTGCAACGGTCTCGTCATTGAACGATTGCAGGTCTTCCAGCGACCCGCCGCCGCGCGCGAGGATGAGGACGTCGCACGCATTGTCCGCCGACGCCCGCTTGATCGCGGCGACAATTTCGGCTGCGGCCCCCACGCCTTGCACCGCCGCCGGGTAGATACGAACAGATGCACACGGGAAACGGCGCTTGAGCGTCGTCAGGATGTCGCGGATTGCGGCACCGGTCGGCGAAGTGACTACCGCGATGCAGCGCGGCAGCGGCGGCAGTGGGCGCTTGAGTGCCGCATCGAACAGGCCTTCGGCGGCAAGCTTCTGTTTCAGCGCCTCAAAAGCCTGGCGCAGCGCGCCTTCGCCGGCCGGTTCGATCGCCTCGCAAATGAGTTGGAAGTCGCCGCGCTGCGCGTAAATGCTGACGCGTGCGCGCACGACGACGAGCGCGCCATTAGCCGGCACGAACGCGGGCGCGCGGCCGCGCTGGCGGAACAGCGCACAGCGGATCTGCGCGGCGTCGTCTTTCAGCGTGAAGTAACAATGGCCCGAGGCGGGGCGCGCAAGATTCGACACCTCGCCCTGTACCCAGATTGAGGGAAACGCGTTCTCGAGCAGCAGCCGCGCGGCGCCGCTCAACTCGGAAACAGAGTAAATCCTGCGCGCGAAGAGGTCGTTCATGAGCGGCCATCATCATAGCGGCCCGAAGCCCAAGTGCCTAGGACCGAGTGTCTTGGACCGGGGCAAGCCGGGAGTCCTTATACCCGTCCCAGCTACTTAGTCCCAGGCACTTCTTCCCCTGTAACCTGATATAATGAGTCGATTTACCGCGACTACGGGGTAAATCATGCGCATCGTCGAAGACGCCCTCACTTTTGACGACGTTCTGCTGGAACCGGCGTATTCCGCCGTGCTTCCGCGTGACGTCGACCTTCGCACCAAGCTCACGCGCGACATTGTTCTGAATATCCCGATTCTGTCTTCGGCGATGGACACCGTCACCGAGGCGCGACTCGCGATCGCGCTGGCGCAGGAAGGCGGCATCGGCATTATCCACAAAAACATGACGCCGGCCGAGCAGGCGCGGCAGGTGCGCATCGTCAAGAAGTTCGAGAGCGGCGTCATCAAGGACCCGATCACGGTGTCGCCGACGACGACGATTCGCGAGGTACTGGAGCTGACGCGGGCGCACCAGATTTCGGGCGTGCCGGTCGTCTCCGGCGAAGACCTGGTAGGCATTGTCACCAGCCGCGATCTGCGCTTCGAAACCCGCTACGACATGGCGGTTGCGGAGGCGATGA
>DASSOO010000121.1:0-9406 GCA_035700455.1 Gammaproteobacteria bacterium | reverse complement strand
CATCCTGTCCGGTCGTTCGCCGAGAAAATTGATTCACTGGATCAATTTTCTTCCGGCTCACCCTCTCGCCCCGACCAAATTTCTGTTTTGCCACAGGCTTTCGCGACAACCCTCCCTGGCGCGCACTCCAGCCCGGATATCCTGCCCGGTCGTTCGGCGGGGCGTAGCGGTGTTTCGCCTTTCCCCGCCTCACTCTCTCACCCCGAACAATTCACCGTTGAGTCGCTTGTCATTTCGCGAACGCGGGAATCCATCTTGATTTCTCTAGCCCTACAACGCTGCCAAGAATGCGACCAGATCACGCTTCTGCTGCATCGTCATGCCGATGTCGAAGCGGGTGTTGTAAAAATCCACGACATCCATCAGCGTTGCAGCCGAGCCGTTGTGGAAGTAGGGCGCCCGTGCCGCCAGCCCGCGCAGGATCGGGCCCTTAAACTTACCGATGTCTTTCCACTTGCCGGTGATCATCGCCAGGCCGGGATCGGTGGTTTGCACGGTTTCACCGGTGTAGATGTTGGTGAGTGTATACAGCGGCAGGTCGGGTGTACGCCGGCCGGCGTCGCTGATGCCGACGTTGAGCGGCGCGCCGACGGAATGGCCGCCGACGTTCGGGTCGTTGTGGCAAGTGCTGCAATGGCCATGCACCACTTGCATGCCAGGCGCGTCGTTGAGGCCCGCAACACCGGTGATGGTGATTGCCATGGTGTTGAACAGATTTTCGCCGCGCGCAATCGCGGCGCGGGCGCGTTGGCGCCTGCTGTTATTGGAGCTCCGACCCCAGGTATCGAACAGATCGATGACGTTTGGATTAAAGGTCGCGCCGGTCGGGTTGGCACCGAGCGGATCGTTGATGCCGACATAGAAGCGCTGGTTCGCGAGGATGCGCGGTCCGCCCATTGCATCGCCTTCATCCAGGCGACCGGCCTCATTGTCTTTGTATTGAGCGGTTGTGAGGTTCGCCTCGAACGCGACGATCTGCGCTAGCACGGCGTCGCTGGGCGGATTGACCGCCTGCGCGTGGCCGAGCGTTGCATTGCGAGCCTGGGAAGTCAGGCTTGCGATCAGCGTACTGTGGTCGACACCGGCATCCATCGGTGGCTGAAAAGGAGCGGTCGTTTCGCGTCCGTCCCACATTACCGCCGTCAAAAATCTGAGGTTGGTTGCCGGCAGCGGCCGCCGGAAGAGCGACAGCTCCTGCGCACTGGCGTAGTGATAAGGGTCGTCGACGGCGGTGAGCGTGAATTCAGCGTAATCCGGAATGGGCATGCCGATGCGGATGTCGCCATACTTGAGGAGCATGCCGTATGCCCGCCGGCGCGCCTTTTCGGTAGAGACATCGGCCAGCGGGGAAACGGCGCCGTCCACCGGCCGAAAGATCGGGTCGGTGCCGTCGGTTGCATCGAAGCGGGCCCTGACGTCAGCCGCGCTGATACCCCAAGCGTCCTGTTGGACGTGACAGGTCGAGCATGAGCGGCCGTTGCTGCCAAGGCTTTGAAAGAACGGATTGGAGTGGTCGATGGTGCCGCTGGGCGTGTAGGTTCGCAGTTGGCCGCTCGGGTCCGGCGTTGTGAGCGGATCGCCGCCGCTTCCGGCGTAAGCAGCCACGGGCGCGGCGCAAATCAACGCCGCCAGCACGAGAAAAAGAACCGATTGGTTATTCATGGACAGCGACCTCCTGAGCGGCCGCCGGCCCCCTTTGGCTTGCGCGCCGTTCTTCACGAATGCCGCGGATTCCACGGCTGGCAGAGGTCACGGAGGCAAGAACTGTGCCAGCAGGAAAAAGTTATGTCAGGTCAAGCAATTGCATTTTCGGGTAGGCAAATCCCCGGGGTGAGCTGTCAAGAAATCCGACACCGTGTGCGACTGTCGTCAGACGGTCGCGACAACCGGCGTCCAGTTTTGCGCGCGGCGCCGGCGCCGCTCCCGGACCGATTCCTGTCCGTAGTCAACCGGTTCAGGCGGCGGCACATCCAGGTGAACCTCGGATATGGCCCGGATATTCAGAGTCGCGAAGGCGTCCACACCATTCTTTATAACGGCGCCGATGTAGACGCCACAATTGCGGCACAACAGGAAATCGGCAGTTCTCAGACCGAAGCGGTACCGTTGCAATTCGAATTCTCTGGAATGTACGAAGGAAACGCTGCCGGCCGGATCGGATGTACAGGCGGCACCGTGACCTTTGCAAAATGAGCATTGGCACGCGCGCACAATCCACCGGGACGGCGGTTTCGCTGTCGCAAACCGGAAGCCGATCGCACCGCAGTGGCAGCGGCCGTCGTAGACTTTCCGGCCGGCTCGCTCCAAAAGATGCGCATCCATTCGCCGTACCGCTCTTTAGGGGGATGAACTCGCCGGACCAAGGCGGGCTTCGGCGATGAGCGGCTGAAACAGCTCGACCGGATTGCCAGACGGGTCTTCCACGAGAATCTGCTTGCCGCCGACGCCGGTGACGATGTCGTTGCGAAAACGCGTGCCGGCGCTCCGCAGCCGCGCAACCATTGCGTCGAGATCTTCGACTTCAATCGCGAAGCGGTTCCAGCCGCCGGGTTCCTGCTGGGTGCCGTCCGGCATCGGGGCGCCACCGCCGCCCTGCGGGTTCGGCGCGCTTAACACCAGGCGCAGCCCTCCGCGCGACAGCATCGCAAATGGCGGTGCAGGGTGCATGTCGAGCTTGAATCCGAGGTGGTCGCGGTAAAAGGCAATCGCCGCGTCGACGTCGCGAACGATGTAACGAACTTGAACGAAAGCCATGCTGGCCCTCCTTTTGAATTGCCCGTCGAGATGATCACCGGTCAGCGCATCCGGAGGTTTGATCGTAGACCCTTAACGCCTCGTCTGCGAACTTATTCGGCTCCTCGGGAAACGGGAAGTGCACTGAATGTCGGATCAAATCAGTAGTTGAGGCTCGCTCTCGTCCGGAACAAGCCGGGCGGCAATCCGGCACGTGTAAGGGGCTCGTAGCCGGGTTGGCAAATTTCTTCAATGGGCGCGGTGGAGCTATGATACCGGCGCCATGCGCGGAATCTTTGCGATGCTCGGTACCTTTCTGGTCGGTGCGGCCGGCTGGTGGCTGGGCGCGCGTATCGGTATCGGCACGGCCGTTGTACTGAGCGCAATCGGCAGCGGCGTCGGGCTCTATTACGGCCGGAAACTATTCGACGATTGGCTTGGCGGGTAACACGCGGATTAGAACAGCGGAGGAGGCGAGTCATGGGCAGCCGGATCACGAGCGGAATTATTCTCCTGACGCTGGCGACGGTGCCGGCATGGGCGCAGGCCGCCGGCAGCAGCCTGCGTTATCCAACGGCGCATCGCGACAAGACCGTCGATGTTTATCACGGCGTGAAGGTGGCGGCGCCATATCAATGGATGGAAGACTTGAACAGTCCGGCGCTGAAACAATGGGTTGCTGCCGAAAACAAGCTGACTGAGGCCTATCTCGACAAGATTCCGGTGCGCGGCTGGATCAACCGGCACCTGACGAAGCTGTGGAACTACGCAAAGGAAGGCGTCCCCGACCAAACTACGAGCGGCAGGCTCTTTTTCAGCCGCAACTCCGGTTTGCAGAATCAGTCGGTGGTGTACGTGCAGGCATCGGCAACTGCCAAACCGCGCGTGCTCCTGGATCCCAACAAGCTGTCGCCGGACGGGTCGATCGCACTCGCGATGTATCAGGCCTCGCCGGACGGCAAGTACCTGGCTTACGCATTGTCGGAAGGCGGCTCCGATTGGGAGACGATTCACGTGCTCGACGTCGATACGGGCAAAGATCTGTCCGATGCGGTGCACTACGTGAAATTCTCGGGAATCTCGTGGACGAACGACGACAAGGGTTTTTATTACTCGCGCTATCCGACACCGCCAAAGAACAAGGCGATCAACCAGCGCGTCGTCAACCAGAAGCTTTACTATCACGCGCTCGGCACGCAGCAGGCTAAGGACAAGCTGATCTACGCGCGCCCGGACCTGCCCGAGTGGATCGTCGGCGGCGGCGTTGACGAGAGCGGGCGTTACCTGTTCGTTTACCTGGAAAATGGCACCGCGGCCAAGAACGAACTCTACTACGCCGACCTCGGCGATCCGCAGCATCCGAATGTCGACGCCAAACTCGAGCCGCTTTACACGAAGAACGACGCCGAGTACTTCCCGATCGGCATCGAGCACGGCACTCTCTATCTGCAAACGACGCTCGACGCGCCCAGGGGGCGAATCGTCGCCGCAAAACTCGATGATCCCGGCGCGGCCCACTGGCGCGTACTGGTGCCGGAAGCGGAGGGCGTGCTGCAGGGAACGTCCATGGCCGACGGGCGGATTCTCGCCGATTACGAAGTGGTCGCAAAAAGCCGGCTCAAGCTGTTCGATACCGGCGGCAAGCTGCTGAGCACGCTGCCGCTGCCCACTCTCGGTTCCGTGGCCGGCATTTCGGCGCGCAACGACTCAAAAACCGTTTACTACGGCTTCACGTCGTTCCTGTATCCGACATCGCTCTACAGCTATAACGTCGCCGACGGCAAGACCTCGACCTATTTCAGGCCGAAGGTCGATTTCGACGCGTCGTCCTACCAGACGAAGCAGGTCTTTTATCGCTCGAAGGACGGTACGAAGGTACCGATGTTCATTGTCGCGAAGAAGGGCATCAAGCTCGATGGCAGCCATCCGACAATCCTCTACGCCTACGGCGGCTTCGATATCAGCGTAACGCCGCGCTTCAACCCGATGCTGCCGGTATGGCTGCAACTCGGCGGCGTGTATGCGGTCGCGAACCTGCGCGGCGGCGGCGAGTATGGCCAGGCGTGGCACAAGGCCGGCATGCTCGGTAACAAGCAGAACGTGTTCGACGATTTCGCGTGGGCGGCAAAGTACCTGATCAAGACAGGGTACACGTCGACGCCGCGTCTCGGCATCCAGGGCTACTCGAACGGCGGCCTGCTGACCGGCGCGTCGATTACCCAACGGCCCAAGCTCTTCGGTGCGGCTTACATCGGCCACGGCGTACTCGACATGCTGCGTTACCAGAAGTTCTCCGGCGGCGCGCTGTGGGCGCCCGAATACGGCACGTCGGACAAACCGAAAGATTTCAAGTGGCTGTACGCGTACTCGCCGCTGCAGAACGTCAAGGAGGGGACGTGCTATCCGCCTACGCTGATTACGACCTCGTGGGACGACGACCGGGTGGTGCCGAGCCACGAGTTCAAGTTCACGGCTAAAATCCAGCGTGCGCAGGCATGCGGCAACCCGATCCTGCTGCACGTGACCGGCGGCACCAGCCACGTCTACATGCCGACCGACAAGGAAATCGCACAGGCAGCCGACGTGTGGGCGTTCGAGGCCTATAGTCTCGGCGTGAAGGAGCCCCCGGAAGCCGCCGGGCACGCGTCATCACCATGATGCCAAGCGACTGCCGGAGTGATAAGATCGGCTTGTCGGGTCAGGCGATCCGGCAAGTTGTTTTGCATCTCTCCGGAGGTGTGCCATGAAGATGTTGATTACCGCCGCATTCGCGGCAGCCGCCATGCTTGCCTATGGCAGCGCATTCGCCAACGCTTCGGACGGCTATGTTCTGGGCCGGAACCTCTTTATCAGTCCCGGCGTTGCCCAACTGGCGAAAGCGGATGGCAAGGTCAATCTTGGCCATGATCCGCGCATAACCTGCCAGCCGAAGTCCGGCACGGACAATACCGTAACAATCTGCTATACGCGGGCAGAAATAAAAGCTTTCCACCGCCAACTGATCAACCAGGGACGCTACCTTCCCGGCAGGGATATTGTCGCAAGTCCCGGGGTGCAGGCGATAGTGGCTCGGGAAGGGCATGTAAACCCGTATCAGGACTCTCGGATTCGCTGCGACGTTATCAAAGCACCGAGTTCGGCGATGCCGGTTAATTATTGTCAAACGCTGCGCGAAGCTGAGCTCGCGCACGATGCGGCTTTACGCTTCGTCATGCGTTCACGCGTCCTGATTCAAAAGCCTTAGGCGTCGTTTTTCACCATCAGGGGGCGCGATTCGCGCCCCTTCTTTTTTCTGAGCGCCACGATCGGCAGGACCAGCGCGAGAATCAGGCAACCGGCGAAGGCGTAGGCGAACAGCGGATACAGGCTCCATGCCGGCCAGTGCCAGGCTGCGTCGGGGTATTCGCGCGCGATCAGAAACAGAATTGCGTAGCCGGCAACAACGGCGCCGGTGACTGCCGGTGCTTTGATATTTTCCCTCTCCCTGCGCGCGCTCCACGAACCACCGATCAGCACGACAGCCGAAACCAGCAGGCCGATCAGGTTTGCCATCGGCCCCCAGCCGGCGATCGTCAATGCGCCGCCGCCGACGAGCGCGAGCAGCATTGACCAGAATGCGGCGTTGGAACGCGCCGCCTTCCAGGTCAGGCCGAGAAACAACGGCAGCGCCAGCGCGATGTGAATCGCGCTGTTGACGATCAGCAGGTGCAGGATGCTGGAGACGCCCAGCGCGCCAATGATGCCGATGACGCCGACCCCGATCTGCAGGCCGAAGCTCAGGTACAAGTCCTGGCGCGAAGAAAGCGGCTTTTTGACGAGCCGTCGGACGATGTCGAACTGCACGATCGACGCGATGTTGTTGATCGCCGCGTCGCCGGTAGAAAACACCAGCGCCAGGCCGCCGAGCAGGAAGACGACCGCGCCCCAGGCTGGAAACAGATCCACGACCAGTTGCGTCGCCGCCTGCGCGGGCGCGATGTTTGGCAACAGTTTGAACGCAACCATGCCCATCAGGCCGGAGCCGAGTGCGAACGGAATCCAAAGCAGCGGGAAGCCGGCCATGCCGCGCACCGCGCTTTTCGTATCGCGCGCGGAAAACATGCGCTGCCACAGGATCGGGTTGGCGATTGCAAGCGCAGCAAGCGTCAGCAGGAAGTCGAGCATGCGTCCAGGGTGCCAGGCGAGCACGTTTAACTGGCTTGCTGCAAGGCTGCCGAGGAAGCGACTGAGTCCGACGCGGCCGGCGGTAATTGCCAATGCAATGGCCACCGCCAGGCCCGCGATCACCATCTGGTAGACGTGCGTGCGCACCGTGCCTTCGTAGCCGCCGAGCGCGGTGTAGAGAATCAGCACGACGCCGCCGATGAGGCTCGCCACGTGCGCGTCGATGCCGAGCAGCGATGAGAGCACGATGCCGATCGCGACGACGACCGACACGATGTAAACGATGTCGGCGAGCAGCACCGTTATCAGCGCGATCAGGCGAGTTTTTTCGTCGTAGCGACGGCCGAAGTATTCGATCAGCGTGACTGCGTCCGGTGCCGCCTCGCGCATGCGCGCGATCAGGTTGACCGGCCAGATGAACAGAAATATCGGCAGGGCAACGCCCAACGCATACCATACCGGCCCTGAGATGCCGTAGCGAAAGCCGCTCTCGGCCGCGGCAAGGAGCGTGTAATTGCTCGCGTACACCGCGACCAGCGTCGCGATCAGCGCGCCGGTACCGTAATCTCGCCGCCCGACATACAAGTGCTCTGCGCTGCCGGCTTCGCGTGCACCGCTGACGAACTTGTACAGGTTCCAGCCGAGCAGGGCAAGGAAGTAGATGCCGACGATAATTGCGATTCCGGCGTGCATGCTTGAATACCTCGCGGCTTCTTTTAATTCAGGATCAAGACGGATTCCCCACCGCAGCGCGCATTCTATCGAACGCCTCATCGAGCGTTGCCCATGACGTGCCGAAATTCAACCGCAGGAATCCGGGCGCGCCGAATTCGGCGCCATCCGATAGCGCTACCCCGGCAGCTTGAAAAAAAACGGCGGGATCCGCGACATCGAGTTCGCGTGCGTCGATCCACGCCAGGTACGTCGCTTCGATGTGGTTGACCTGCAGCCCCGATATTCCCGCTACTGCTGCGACGACACGACCGCGGTTTGCACGCAGGTAATCGATCAGCGCGCTGTGCCAGGCGCCGCTGTCGCGATATGCGGCCAGCGCCGCCGTATAACCGAGCGCGTTGACGTAGGGCACGATACCGGACATCGCGCGCTGGTAACGCTCGCGCAACGCCGCGTCGGGAATGATCGCGAAGCCGCAGCCGAGGCCGGGCAGGTTGAAGGTCTTGCTGGGCGCCATCAGCGTAATCGTGCGCGCAGCAACGCTTGCGTCGATCGACGCCGTGGGAACGTGACGCTTGTCGGCATCGAGAACAAGGTCGCAATGAATTTCGTCGGAGCAGATTACGAGATTGTGGCTCTCGGCGATCGCGGCGAGTTGCGTCAGTTCTTCGCGCGTGTAGGCGCGGCCGACCGGGTTGTGCGGATTGCACAGCAGGAGCATTGAGGTGTGCGGCCTGATCGCGGCTTTAAGCCGCGCAAAATCGATTATCCAGCAGCGCTGCGCATCCTGGGTTAACGGTACCTCGACAAGTTCACGGCGGTGCAGGGCAGGCGCTTCGAGAAACGGAGGATAAACGGGCGTAAGCGTGACAATTGCATCGCCGTCCGTGCCGATTGCACGGCAGGCGACGTTAAGGCCGGATACCAAGCCCGGCAGCCAGACAATCCACGCGGGATCGATCTCCCATTCGTAGCGAACGTGCAGGCGCTCGACGATGATTCCGACGAGCGCGTCGGGCGCATGCGTGTAGCCGAAGACGCCGTGATCGACGCGACGATGCAGCGCGTCGATCACGGCGGGCGGCGCGCGAAAATCCATATCCGCGATCCACAGTGGCAGCACGTTGCGGCCGTATAGGTCCCATTTGAGACTGCCGGACCCGTGCCGATCGATCGGCGTCTCGAAATCAAAATCCATGCCGGGGTCCTAATGTCAATGGACTCATCTGCAAAAAGTACGTATCGTGTGACTGTCGCAACATGGGGTGTTCCATATGCATCAGGCTGACCAGATCGATCTGACGCCGGCTCAAACGGCGGCTAATCATCGCACATCGCAGACTCGTTCGTTCAGCACCGTCTTCCTCATTGAAATGTGGGAGCGGTTCGGCTACTACGGGATGCAGGCGCTCATCGTGTACTACATGGTGCAGCGGCTGGGCTTTTCCGACGATCGCGCCAATCTCACCTGGGGCGCGGCTGCCGCGCTGATCTACGTCGCCCCCGCCATCGGAGGTTGGATCGGAGACAAGGTGCTCGGCACCCGCTACACCATGCTGCTGGGCGCTGGCGTGCTCGCTTTCGGCTATGCGCTGATCACGGTACCCAACGAGAGTGTGTGGTTCATGTTCGGCTCACTCGGCGTCATCGTGGTCGGCAACGGCCTGTTCAAGGCCAACGCCGGCAATCTGGTGCGCAAGATCTACGACGGCGACGATTCCAAAATCGACAGTGCCTTCACCATCTACTACATGGCAGTCAATGTCGGCTCCATGATTTCGATGTTGCTGACACCCTGGATCAAGGACTACGTGAACCAGCATTACGGTCACGA
>DASSOO010000120.1:0-2712 GCA_035700455.1 Gammaproteobacteria bacterium | reverse complement strand
GCGAAACAGTGCGGGCAGCCGTACCAGAAGAATTCGATTACCTCGACCTGCCCCGGTCCGACATCGGTCGGTTGCGCGGGGATTACCGGCTGATAATCTTTGCCTTCAACGAACTGCGGTGCGGCTGGCGCCGCGGCATGTGCCGCGGCGACGAGACCGAAAGCGATTATGAGTCCTGCCAGAGATTTCATTGTCAACTTCCTTCAGAGCGTTTCCGGCAGGGCGGCGCGCTTTTACTTGCCGCTCTGTCCCGGCAACGGTTGGATGCCCTTCTCCGATGTATGCAGGCCCTGCAGGTAGGAAGCGACCGCCTCTATTTGCCGGTCGCTCATGTTCTTCGCGACGTCCTGCATCATGCTTTTCGGGCCGTTGTGGCGTGAACCGTCGCGCCACGCCTTGAGCTGTGTCACCAGATATTGCTGATATTGGCCGGCAAGCGCCGGATAGGCAGCCGGTGCGTTACCGACGCCGGTCGGGCTGTGGCATGCAGCGCAGGCAGGAACGCCTGTCGCGCGGTCGCCGCCAAGATACAGCTCGCGGCCCGCGCTGACCAGCTTCGGATCGGCCGCGCCCGGTTTGATCGTCTGCCCGGAAAAGTACGCGGCGATGTCTTCCATATCCTGCTCGCTTAAGCCGGCCGCCATTCCCGACATGATCGCATTCTTGCGCGCACCCGACTTGAAATCCTTGAGTTGCTTGACGATGTACGACGCATTCTGACCGGCGAGTTTCGGAAACTGCGGACTGGCGCTGTTGCCGCCCGGACCGTGGCAGGCGACGCACTGCGCCGCCTTCTGTTCGCCGGCCTTGGCGTTGCCGGCAGGATAAGCTGCACCGGCGGCGGTCGCAAAAGAAAACGCGCCGGCAGCGGCCCAGGCGATCAGCAGTTGTTTGGTCACTATCAAAGCTCCCTTGAAGGCTGGAGGGCAGCGGTGAAAAAAGTGAAAGGTGGCATTTTACCCCAGCCGATGCGAGACTCTCCACTCGCCGTTACCGCGGAACACCCGATGTCGACCGATTATCGCCAGGCGCGTTTCCTAAAAAGCGCCGCCGACCGGGCGACGCTGCCTCCGGACAGCGGTCTTGAAGTTGCCTTCGCCGGCCGCTCAAACGCCGGCAAGTCGAGCGTGTTGAACGCCATTGCCGGGCAGCGCGGGCTGGCGCGCACGAGCAAGACGCCCGGCCGGACGCAACTGATCAACTTTTTTGCGCTTGGCGATGAGTTGCGACTGGTTGACCTGCCCGGCTACGGCTTTGCGCGGGTGCCACCTGCCGTCCGCGAACGCTGGCGCGCCATGATCGAAGGCTACTTCACCAGCCGCCGTTCACTGCGCGGGCTGTTCCTGATCATGGATATTCGCCGCCCGCTCACACCGTTCGACCAGCAAATGCTCGGCTGGTTCTTGCCGAGCGGGCGCCCGGTACACCTGCTGCTGAACAAGGCGGACAAACTCAGTCGCGGCCGTTGCCTCGCAACTCTCGCCGCCGTACGCCGCGGGCTGCCAGACCAGGTTTCGGCCCAGATCTTTTCCGCCCTCACCGGCGCCGGCATCGACGAGGCCCGCGCCGTGCTCGACAGTTGGCTCTTCAATTCTTCCCCCAATCCCTAGTCCCCAGCCCTGGTCCCGATCAGTTGCATCGGAAGAAGCCAGAGACTGAGAAGTCGCTTCGGCATCGGCAACTTTCAGGCAAAAAAAACCCCGGTGTTATAGGGGGGAAAACACCGGGGCAATTCACACCCGGCTTGGGGAAGACCGGGCGGCTTGTCCGCTCAGGGAGGGGAGCGGACGAGCGTCATTGCGGCGCTCCCTGAGTTGGAGAGCTGTCGCCGCAAAAAGTTCTATCGATTGGGAGAAAATTGAAGGATTTTTTTGACTCCCGTCACATTCTTGTTCTCGTTCGGCGGCTTGTGCGCCACCTTGTTCTAAAAACTTCGAATAAGCATAGCAGCTTTTAGGCGCTCGCGCGTGTCGCGATGCGCCCGAAATTACCGTATTTACAGGGTGAACGAAGTCGTCGACGTGGCGCAGGCTGCTCTAGTGAGCCTCATCCCAATTCGAACCGACGCCGGTGTCCACCTTCAGCGGCACCGCGAGTTCGGCCGCCGCTTCCATCAGTCGTGTCACCTCGCGGCGCAATTCCTCGGCAGCGTCTGCGGCAACCTCGAATACCAGTTCGTCGTGCACCTGCATGATCATGCGAGCATCGAGGCCGCTCTTCGACAGCCATTCGTGTACTGCAATCATCGCCCGCTTGATGATGTCGGCCGCAGTGCCCTGCATCGGCGCGTTGATCGCGGTGCGTTCAGCGTACTGGCGGCGCTGGCCATTCTTCGAGTTGATGTCCGGCAGGTAGAGCCGCCGGCCGAACACGGTTTCGACGTAGCCCTGGCGGTGGGCGAGTGCGCGCGTCTCATCCATGAAGCGCTTGACGCCGGGGTAGCGTTCGAAATAGCGGTCGATGTACTGCTGCGCCTCGCCGCGGTCGATGCCGAGCTGGCGTGCGAGGCCGAAGGCCGACATGCCGTAGATCAGTCCGAAGTTGACGGCCTTGGCAGAGCGCCGCTGCTCTCCCGTTACCGCATCCGGCGCGAGGCCCAATACCTCGGCCGCGGTCGCGCGGTGAATGTCTTCGCCGGCGGCGAACGCGCGTTGCAGGCTCTTGTCACCGGAAAGATGCGCCATGATGCGCAGTTCGATCTGCGAGTAGTCG
>DASSOO010000119.1:0-5432 GCA_035700455.1 Gammaproteobacteria bacterium | reverse complement strand
TCGGCGAATCGCAGATTGAGGCCGGTGCGGATCGTGACGTAAAGCGCGATGTGAATCAGGACGGCAATCTCGGTCCACAGCAGCATCTGGCCGAGCGAGAAATCGGTGAAGCCCCGCAGCGTGCCGTACCACAGGCCGGCGATCCACAGCGCGTACGACCCGGTGGCCATCAGGAACCGCCGCAACCGCAAGGTCTGGCGCGGGTCGCTCTGTGAACTCAGCAACGGCCGCAGCAGCAGTGCCCGTAGCGGACGCGCGAGCGGACCTGGAGCTGACGGCGAGCGCGACTTCGGCATGGGACACCGGGGAGGAGGCTCCCGGTAAGGATACCCCCGATGCGGCGCGATATGTGAAGCGGCCGCGGCGGCGGCCAGAAACCGCGCCTCAATCCGCGGCTCGGAGAAGCCGCGGCGTCGCCGGGGAGCGGCGTCTACAGCGGTAAATGAGCATTGCCGTAGACAGGATTGCGGCGCCGTATCAGGCCGGTGATCCAACTCCGAGGCAGGTTCCTGTCAAACCACCAGCGCCTCGCGACGATACAGCTTGGTCGCGTACGCGGCCAGCGCTGCCGCGACTATCAGCGTGCTCCCGGCGGAAAGCGCGAGAAACCCGGCGTTCAGTGGCGCGCCCTTCATTACCGCCGTGATCAGCAAATCCTGGCTCAGGCTCGGCACCAGCATCATCCACGCTTGCGGGTGAACCGGGTGCACCGCGGTAAAAATCAGCGGAATCACCGGTACGATCACCACGACCGAAAGCCACGCCTGCGCCTCCTTGAAAGACCGCGAAAATGCGGCAACGACCGTCAGCAGCGCGCTGCCGAGGAATACGAACGGCAGGCAGATGACAAAGACCCACAATACCTGCATAGGCCCGAAGATCACTTGCATGCCAAGTTGCTCGACCGGCAGCGACGGCACGCTGATGCCGAAGGCGATGACGGCGATGATGAGCGAAATCAACGAAAAAAGCGCGGTCGCGCCAAGTTTTCCGAGCATCAGAGCGCCGCGCGAAGTCGCGGTGCCGAGCAATGGCTCCAGCGAACCGCGTTCGCGCTCGCCGGCAGTGGTATCGATCGCGAGATAGAAGCCCCCCATCAGCACGGCGAACAGGCAGAAATAGGGCACCATGCCGAGCAGGCTTGCGCCGCGAGCCTGCGGTGTCGACACGTCACGGTCAACAACAGCGAGCGGGCGAATCGCCAGCGGATTGATGCCGCGCGCGAGCAGGCGCAGGCTCGCGAGGCGACTGCCGTAGCCGTCGAGCAGCGCCTTCAGCCGCCGCACCGTCTTGTCGGCGGCCTGGTTGGCTGCGTCGAGCACCACGTCGATCTCAGCCGGCTCGCCGGCACCCAGGGATTTGCCAAAGCCCTTCGGCACTACCAGCACTGCGTCGGCCTTTCCGGAACGGACCGCGGCCTCCGGATCCGCCGGTGCCGACTTGATCTCCGTGTTGTGCGCGCGCAGGTAGGCGACGAGGTTCGGGGCGCCCTCTGCGCCAGCCACCGGCAGCACCAGCGGCTTTTCGGCTGAACCCACCGCCGTGTTGATGACCGCACCCATAACGCCGGCGAATATCACCGGGCCGAGCAGCGGGCCGAGCAGGAAGACGCGCAACAGCGTGCGCCTGTCGCGGGCGTTGTCGCGGGCCTCCTTGCGGAATACGGTCCAGATTACGCCGCCCACGTCGAACTCCCGGCGTTTGCGATCGCTTTTACGAACGCCTCTTCGAGATCAGCCTCACCGGTTTGTTCGCGCAGCGCATCGGGCGTGCCGCTGGCGACGAGGCGGCCGTTATGAATGATGCGGATGTCGTCGCATAAAGCGGCGACTTCCTGCATCACGTGGCTCGAAAACAGCACGCAGCGGCCCTCGGCGCGCAGGCCGCGGATCACATCGCGCAACGCACGAGTCGCCATCACGTCGAGGCCGTTGGTCGGTTCGTCGAGGACAACGTTTTTCGGGTCGTGGATCAGCGCGCGCGCCAGCGCGATCTTCATCTTCTGGCCGTGGGAAAAGCCTTCGGTGCGGCGGTCGATGAAGTCGCCGATATCGAGTCGTGCGGCCAGCGATTCGATACGGTGCTCGAGCGCGGCACCGGACAAGCCGTTCAGTTCGCCGTAATAGCGAATATTCTCGCGCCCGGTCAGGCGCGCATACAGCCCATGTGCGTGCGGCAGCACGCCGAGACGTGCGCGCGCAGCGGGAGCATCGCGATTGACGTCGACGCCGTCGATGCGCACCGTGCCGCGATCGGCCCGCAGGATCGTCGCGATCATGCGCAGCGTGGTCGATTTGCCGGCACCGTTTTCGCCGAGCAGGCCGGTGATGCGCCCGTCGGCGGCGTTGAAGCTCACGCTGTCGACCGCGACGACTTCCTTGAAGCGCTTGCCGACGCCTTCGACTTCGATCATGGCGCAGGCCCTGTGTAGCTGGAGAAAAACGGCGCGGGCCGGATGCGTTTGACGCAGCCGGTATCGAGTCCCTTGACTGACGCCGCGGCGACGAATTGCGCCATCACCCGCGGCAGGCAGCCGCGAAATGCGTTGCCATGACCTTGCCCGGGAACGACGATCGACAGGCTGCCGTTCAAAGTTTTCGCCGCGTGAACCGCATTCTTCGGCGGCGTGATCGGATCGTCGGCGCCGGAGATCAGCAGCACCGGCTTGGCGGAAACGACCGGTTGCTTGAAGCCGTCGCGGATGACGCCGCGCGGCCAGACACGGCACGCGTTCTCGAGCGCATCCAGTGTCTGGCTGCCGAGATACGTGTCTCGCGCCGCGGCCGTTTCAAGCTGTGCCGGCTGGTAAAACGGTACGTCCTCCGTGCACACGACCGACAGTTGCATGCCCTGGCTCATTGAGCCCGTGACGTCGCTGTTGATCATGCTGACCAGATTCGCAAGCGGCCCGGGATCGCCGGCGGCAGCCTGGTGAATCAACAGCGGCAGCAGCGACACGGTTTCCGAAGTGTACGTGAGCAGGCGCACGCCGCTCGCGAAGGCATCCTGCGTCAGCGTTACCGTACGTGGCGCGCCCGTCAGCGGGTCGGGGAGCGTCAGCTTTGCCGGATGCGCGCGCAATTGCGCATTGAGCCGCGCAAATTCTTCCGGCAGCGCCGGAAAATGTGCGGCGCAGGCCTTGTCGTGTGCGCAGCGGTCAAAGACGAGTTTGAGCGCGCGCTGTGCGTTCACCGAGACCTGCGGCCCGAGCGCGAGATCGGCGGGCACGACGCCATCGAGCACGACCGAACGCACATGCGCGCCGTAGTAACGCAGATATTCGAGTGCGACGCGCGTGCCGTAGGAAATGCCGTAAAGATTGATTTCTTTCGCACCCAGCGCTGCGCGCACCGCATCCAGGTCGGCGATCGCGGCCGACGTCGTGTAGTAGCGCGGATCGCCGGACAGATGTTCAAGACAGGCCTTGACGAGCGCTTTCTGCTGCGCCGGGTTCGGCGCCTGGATGGCAGCGGCCGCCTGTTCCTGCGCCGGGCATTCCAGTGGCGCGGACTTGCCGGTCCCGCGCTGGTCGACCAGTACGATGTCGCGTTGTTTGCGGATCGAATCGAACGCGCCTGCCTCGGCAAAATAGCCGTCGACCGCACTTTCGCCGGGACCGCCGGCAATGAAGAACAGCGGATCGGGCGCGGGTTTCGCGGCCAGCGCCGGCAGCACCGCAACGAACAACTTGATCTGCCGGCCGTGCGGTTTGGCGCGGTCTTCCGGAACGGTCAGGGTACCGCAGCGGGCTTTCTCCGCCGTGATGCCGCGAGTGGCGCGAAGTTCGCAGGTATGGAAACTGATAGCTGCGGTTGCCGGTTCGGCGGCGTCTGCGTTCGCGCCGGCCGCGATGAGCATGGCGGCGCACAATGCGCCGCTGGTCAGGAATCTTCTCACCGACTTATAGCTTTCCCAGAAAAGCCGCGACAGCGTGGCGGAATTTCTCTGGTTGGTCAAGCATGACGAAGTGGCGCGCCGGCGTGATCGCTACAACCTCCGCGTGCGGCGCACCGGTTATCAGCATGCGGTAAAAGTCAAGCAGTTGTTCTTCGCTCAGCGGCGGCCGGCCGCGTACGGCCTTGGCATAGTCTGGCGGGTTATACGGTGCGATCAGCAGCAGCGGCACGCCGATCTTGCCGAGGCCCGGCCGGTAATCGGCAGCCATGTCCTCCGCCGCGTATTTACCGGTCGCCGCCGGATCGCTCAAGCCCTGCAACTTGGCGTATTTGGCCGCTTCCGCCGGGTCGATCACACCGACGTTCTGCATGAAGCTCAACTGCTGGGCACGAAACTCGGCCGGCGTAGCCTGCGCCATTTGCGCACCAATGCTTTCCGCCATCGACTTGCGCTGGTCGGCGTCCATGCGCGCCATTGCCGGAAACACCGGCAGGCCGTCGACCGAGATGACGCCGCCGACCATGTCTGAATGTTCCTCGGCGAACCGGATCGCGAGCGTGCCGCCAAGACTGTGACCGATCAGCACCGGGCGATCGATTTTGCGCGACACAATCAATTGCAGCAGCGAGCTGTCCGCGCGGTCGAACAGTTTACTTTCACCCGTGGGTGCCGGTACGCCGTCGAAGCCGGCGAGCGTCAGTGCGTAAACGACGTACTTGTTTCTGAAATGCTCGATGGTGTCTTTCCAAACCCATGAACCGCTGCCGAGTCCCGGGATCAGGATCAGCGGACGGCCGTGGTTGCCGTACTGCTCAACGCGCAGCGTGCCGACCGTGTAGGTCTTCGCCGGCGCCGCCACCGCCGCAGCGGAAAGTGCAAGCAGACAAACGAACAGCAGACTTTTTAACCTGTTCACGATCCTGTCTCCTGTTGTTCCGTGTCGGGATAGAAAATGTCCTCGATGCGCATGTCGAACAGCCGCGCCATCGCGAATGCCAGCGGCAGGCTCGGGTCGTACTTCTCGGTCTCGATCGCGTTGACCGTCTGCCGCGACACGTTCAGCCGGTCGGCAAGTTCCGCCTGTGTCCAGCGCCGTTCCGCGCGCAGTACGTGCAGGCGGTTTTTCACCGGTAGCGGCGCCGCAGGATGCGCGACGCAATGCCCCAGATGAAGAAAACACTCACCCAGGCCCACCATGCGGGCAGCGGCGGAAAGCCGGAGTTACCCAGGAAGGTATACGTCAGCCCGAAAAACGCAGTGCCGCCGGCGGCGATCGCCAGCGATTCGGTGTGAATGCGCCGCTGTAACTCATCCACGCTGGTGATGTGGCGAAAGAACGACCACAAGACCAGCATGATCGGCACGACCGGCGCGAGGGCGATTGCAATGCGCGCGGCCGACGGCAGCTCCAGCCTGAGCTTGAGCAGCTCGCGCGAGCCGAAGAGCACGATAGCGTACAACACCATGCTCGCCCAAAACTCGATCTTGTAGCGGCGTTCGACTTGCGCGGGCGGTAGGGGGCGGTTCTTGCTCAT
>DASSOO010000118.1:0-7227 GCA_035700455.1 Gammaproteobacteria bacterium | reverse complement strand
GCGTTGTGGAAATACGCGAGGTACTGAATCTCCGGGATTGGCATCAGGCCCATGTAAGCCGCACCCTGCGCCATGCCGAGAATCGTCTGCTCGTCGAGCAGGCTGTTGAACACGCGCAGCGACTTGAAGGTCTGCATCAACCCGGTCGTAACAGTGTAAACGCCGCCCTTCTGCGCAACATCTTCGCCGAAGATCGTTGCCTGCGGATACTTCGCCATCACGTCGAATAACACGCGGTTGATCTGGATCGCGAGGTGCCGCGGCGGATCGTTTTCCGGCCGGCGGCCGCCAAAGGCTTTGTCGCGAGCCTCGTTATAGTCCGCGCGCGTGGCCTCGGCATTGACCGCATCCGGATGATACGGCGCCAGCGGAGCGATGACTTCCTCCGCGCTTGTCAGCTTTGGACGCGCGGCCGCCTTGTCGGCGGCGTTCGCGACGCGTTCGCGCGCGGCTTCATACTGGTCAAGAACTTCTGCCGGCGTCAGCAGGCCGGTTTCGAGCGCGGTTTCCGCCGCGAGCAGCAGCGGATCCTGTGCTTCGGTCGCCTCGACCGCGGCGACACTGCGATATTCCGTTTCGAAGTCCGTGCCGGCGTGACCGAGCAGGCGCTTGAGCTTGAGATGCAGGAATACCGGCTGGCGATGCGTGCGGCACCATCGGATTGCTTCATCGGCCACGGCGTGCGTGTCGAACAGGTCGAGCCCGTCGGCCTGGAAATACCTGAGCCCCGGCCGCGTTTTGAAATTCGCCTCGATCCAGCCCTCGGGCGTTTGCACCGAAATGCCGATGCCGTTGTCCTCGCAGACGAACAGGATCGGCGCGGGGAGTTTCTGAAATGCCGTCCATTGCGCGGCGTTGAATGCCCCGAGCGCGGTGCTGTGATTCGCGCTGGCATCGCCGAAGCTCGCGATGACGATGCTGTCCGCCGGCACCGGCAGGACCTTCAGCCGCTGCGCCTGCGCGATGGCGACGGCCGTGCCGACCGCTTTCGGCAGATGGCTCGCGATCGTGCTCGTTTGTGGCGGCACCCACAACGGCAGGCTGCCCCAGACCTTGTGGCGGCCGCCCGAGATCGGATCCTCGGCGCTCGCGGCGAGCGACAGTGCGGTGTCGTACACCGGGTCGATGCCGGGCACGTGCCGCGCGCGCTCCATCATGAAGCCGCCGCTGCGGTAATGCAGAAACGCCGGATCGGTATGCCGCGCCAGCCGTCCGATTACCGCATTGCACTCGTGCCCGGAACTGCCGATCGTGTAAAAGCCTTCGTTGCGCAACCGCATCGCGCGCGCAATCAGATCGAGATGCCTGGAGAGCATCTGCGACTCGAACAGTTCCAGGAACTCACCGCCCGTCAGCGGCTTGCCGTCAACGAGCGGCGCGTCGAGTGCCGGCCGCGACGGCTGCTCCTCCTCCCAGCTTTCGACAAAGGCCGTAAAGTTCTTGTCGACGATCTCGGCGCGATTGATCGCGCGGGCGGCGGATTTGGTGGTTGCGGACATGGCGGCTAAAAGTGTGCCGGTGGAGTCGAGCGTGGCGCGACTTGCAAAGTTGCCGATTCGGGACTGGGGACCAGGGGCTGGGGGCTGGGGCAAAGAGAAGAGCGCATGGACCCCAGCCGTGAAGCGGCCCCCGATCCCCAGCCCCTAGTCCCTGGCCCCCGGTTAAAACGCCGACACACCCGCAATCTCCTTGCCGACCACGAGCTGATGCACGCTCTCGGTACCTTCATACGTAATCACGCTTTCCAGATTCAGCGCGTGCCGGATCGGAGCGAATTCAGTCGTGATGCCGCTGCCGCCGAGCAGGTCGCGCGCGTCGCGGGCGACGTCGAGCGCCATGCGCACGTTGTTCCACTTGGCGAGCGAGACCTGGGTCGGGTGCAGTTGGCCGGCATCTTTCAACTGGCCGAGGCGCCAGGCAAGCAGTTGCGCGGTAGTAATGCGCCGCGCCATCTCGGCGAGACGCACCTGTACGAGCTGGGTGTGGCTGACCGGCTTGCCGAACAACTCGCGCGTGCTCGTGTATTCGCGCACTTCGTTGAAGCAGGCGATCGCCGCGCCGATCGCGCCCCAGGCGATGCCGTAGCGCGCCTGCGTCAGGCACGACAGCGGACCCTTGAGGCCGCGCACGCCCGGCAGCAGGTTGGCTTCGGGCACGCGCACGTTGTCGAAGTACAGCGCCGAGGTCACCGACGCGCGCAGCGACATCTTGTGATGCACCTCGGGTGCATCGAAACCCTTCATGCCCTTTTCGACGATAAAGCCGCGCACGCCGTCGGAGGTCATCGCCCAGACGACCGCGACGTCGGCGATCGAGCCGTTGGTAATCCACATCTTGGCGCCGTTCAGCACCCAGTCGCCGCCCTGCTTTTTGGCGACCGTCTTCATGTTGGCCGGGTCGGAGCCGCCGTGCGGCTCGGTGAGGCCGAAGCAGCCGATCGCATCGGCGGCGGCCAGCGCCGGCAGCCAGCGCTGCTTCTGTTCCTCGGAGCCGTAGGTGTAAATCGGGTACATGACCAGGCTCGACTGCACCGACGCGAAACTGCGCAGGCCGCTGTCGCCGCGTTCGAGTTCCTGGCAGATGACACCGTAGGCGGTACCGGACAGCCCCGCGCAGCCGTAGCCTTCGATCGAGCTGCCGAGAATGCCGAGTTGCGCCAGCTCCGGCACGAGCTCCTTGGGGAAGCGTGCGGCCTCGAAGGCTTCGGCGATAATCGGCAGGGCCTGTTCATCGATGAACCGGGCAACCGCGTCCTGCACCATGCGCTCTTCGTCGCTCAGGAGCGCGCGCACGTTATATAAGTCGTCCGGAATGAGCGATTCCACGGGATTCTCCAGAGTTCGCGGCTTTTGCGCGGGTTCGCCGGCTGCCGCGGGAAAAACCGCTATGATAACTCAAGTCTTTATGCCAAGAGGATGAGCCGTGGCGGCGGTCGTGCCGGTGCTCGTGTTCGCGGGCGGGTTTTGCGTGATGTCGATCGAGCTGCTCGGCGGCCGGATCCTGGCGCCGTATTTCGGCAACAGCATCTACGTCTGGGGCAGCATCATCACCGTCTTCATGCTGGCGCTCGCGCTCGGCTACCTGATCGGCGGGCAGTTGTCGCTGCGGCGCCCGAGCCTGCGCAAGCTCGGCGCCGTGTTCGTGCTCGGCGCGCTCGCGATCCTGCCGCTGGTGCTGTACGCGGACGGTGTGATGAACTGGATTTTTACGCGCATCGTCGACCCGCGCTACGGCTCGCTGTGCGCTTCGCTGCTGCTGTTCCTGGTGCCGACGCTGGTGCTCGGCATCATCTCGCCGTACGCGGTCCGCTTGCTGGTGCTCAACACCGCCGCGAGCGGCGCGGTCGCCGGACGGCTGTATTTCGTGTCGACGCTGGGCAGCGCCCTCGGCACGCTGCTCACGTCCTTCTACCTGGTGCTGTATTTCGAGGTCAACCAGATTCTGCTGGCACTGGTGGCCATCCTGTTTATCGCCGGTGCCGCCGCGTGCATGCTGCGAGCTGCGCCGGTCACGGAGGCGGCGACGTCATGAAACGTTTTGCAATACTGTTGGCCACGGCCTGTCTGCTCTGTCCGTCGCTCACGCACGCGCGCGTGCTGTTTACGCAGAAATCGCTGTACCGCAACATCACCGTCACCGACGACGGCACACGGCGCTGCCTGAAGTTTTCGATCCACCGTGACATCGTGCAGGAAGAGTCGTGCATTTACGATGAAGACCACGATCGGCTGGTGTTCGATTACACGCGTCTGGTTCTCGCCGGCCTGCTGCTCGATCCGAACCCGCGCAAGATTCTGATCGCGGGCCTCGGCGGCGGCGTGCTGCCGCGCACGCTGCGCGAGTTGTACCCGGATGCGCGCATCGACACGGTGGAAATCGATCCGGCGGTCGTCGATGTCGCCGAGCAGTACTTCGATTACAAGCCGGATGCGAAACAGCATGTCATCGTCAGCGACGCGCGCGTCGACATCAAGCGCGCGATCGCGCGCGGCGATCATTACGACATGATTATTCTCGACGCATTCAACGGCGAATACATTCCCCCGCACCTGATGACGGTCGAGTTCCTGCGTGAATGCCGCCAACTGCTCGCGGACAACGGCGTGCTCGTCGCCAACACGTTTTCGACCAGCAAGCTCTACGACAGCGAGTCGGTTACGTACCAGAAGGCTTTCGGCTGGTTCCTCAACCTGCGCCGCGTAGACGGCAACCGCATCGTCCTGACGCGCAAAGGCAAACCTGTATCGCCGTCGGAACTGCGCCAGGCCGCAGGACAATACACCCGCGACCTCACGCGCTTCGGCGTCGATCTAAACAAGGTCGCCGCCATTGCCAGCGACCAGGTCGACTGGGACCCCAACGCCCGCGTGCTGACGGATCAGTATTCGCCGGTGAACTTGTTGAATGGTCGAGATTAGGACGGGGTTCGGGGGTCGGGGTTCGGGATGCGGGGCCGCTTCGCGGCAAGAGGGGGAAATAATCTGGCAGTTCTCCCGCTTGACGGCGGCTGTCGCGCCCGCCGTACGTCATATCCGAATCATGGATGCCGGGTCCCGTTTCTTCCCCGAACCCCGAACCCCGTCTTCAGTGTTGCGCCGTCAACAAAAAATTTCGCCCGTTGGCGCGCAGGATGACGCCGTGCGGCACGATGCTCACAACGTGCACGCCGCCGGGCAGCGTGTCGCCTTCGGCATAACGCTCCAGGTTGATGATCGCGAAGCGCTGCGACGGCGTCGCGGCGTAGCCGAGCACGTCAAGGTGCAGCCGCGGCAGTTGCTGCTGAAACGCTTCGGGCAGGCTGTCGAGCTCGGGAACGTTGTCCGTGTCGAAAACTGGCGTTGACGCGGCCGCGACCGGTGTGGCGTTGGCCGTGGCGGGAGCGGGCGTATCGGTCGGCTTTGCGGCCGGCGTTGCTGCCGGTTTGGTGGCGTCCGGCACCGCCCGGCCCAGCGCCGCTTCCGCGGCCAGCGAGCGGATCGCCGCCTGCGGCGGTGCGGTCACCGGTGCCGGCGCGGGGCGCGCCTGGTCGGTAGTGTCATGTGTGCCAAACCACAGCACCGCAAGCGCGGCATTCAACAGCAGCAGGGCGGCGATCACCGCCGCCCACGGCAGTCGCGCGCGAACTACATCCGGCGCGGGGCCGGCGTGCGCGAGGCGGTCCTTGAGGTTTCTTTGCCGCTCCTGTTCGGAGCGCTTGAGGGCGTCGAGCAACAGCGACATCAGGTACGGCCTGCCGGTTTCAATGTCGGTATACCGCCGCGGTTGAGCGCGGTGTTAAGTTCGATCAGCGTCTGTTCGCCGGCGATGCCGTCGACCATGAGGCCATGCACGCGCTGGAACTGCCGTACCGCTTGGGCGATCGTGTTGTCGTAAGCGGGCGTTGTGCTGGCTGGCTGCGGTGCGTGTCCGCCGAGCCGGGCAAGCTGTGTATCCAGCCAGACGACGCCCGGCCCTTTCATTCCGGGCCGCAGGCTACCGTCGCTGCCGGGCGGCGGCCGCCACAGCAAAAGGAATTCGCCGTTCCAGTCGCGCCGGAGCGCCGCCAGCGGAAAGGCTTTCGCTGCGGCGCCGGCGCGCAGCGTAACGTCGGCATTATCCCAGCCGGTGACGACCGCCTGGTACCGCCGCCCGTCGGCAAGCATCAGCGTAACGATCGCGGGCCGGTCGAAGTCGGCGAGTTCGCTCCATGACCCCTGCCGATACAGGCAGCGCAACCCGGCCGCTTCGGCCTGGTTGCAGGCTGGCTGGCTCGCACCGGGGACGTAGTTCACCTTCCAAAGCGAAAACAGCGTAGCGAACGCACTATCGGTTCCGGCTTCGGTACCCGGTTCGGCCAGCCATTGTGCGATCGCGTCCGGTCGCTCCACAGCCCCCGTTGCCGGTGCAGCCGTCGCTGCGGCGGGGACGGGAAGGCGGCCGCTGCGGACGACGAAGGCGGCAAGCGCCGCAGTCGCAAGCGCCAGCATCGCGGCCGTGGCGATCCAGCCCCACGGCTGGTGTGTCCGCCGCGGGTCGAGCACTTCGCGGGCGGCTCGGCGGGCGAGACGCGCGTTGCACTGGCGCTGCTGCGCAGCATATGCGCCAAGCAAGGCGCGATCGGCGAGGATATTGACGAGACGCGGCACACCGTCGCTCAGGCGGTACAGCGTCTTGTGCGCTGACGGTGTAAAGATCGCGCCGCCGGCGCCCGCGACTGTCAGCCGGTGCTCTATATAAGCGCGCGTTTCCGCTGCATTAAGCGGCATGAGGTGATAACGCGCGGTGATGCGCTGCGCCAGCTGGCGCAAATCGCGGCGGCCGAGCAATTCGCGCAGTTCCGGCTGGCCGACGAGGATGATCTGCATCAGCTTCTGCTGCTCGGTTTCGAGATTGGTCAGCAGGCGAATCTGTTCGAGCACGTCGGTGTCGAGGCCCTGCGCCTCGTCGATGATGAGCACGACGCGGCGGCCGCGCGCGTGCGCGTCGAGCAGGTGGCGATTCAGCGCGGCGACGAGGTCGCCATCGGATTCGACCGGCACACCGAGTTCGCGGCAGATTGCGCGCAGGAACTCGCGCATGCCCATTTGCGGGTTGAGGATCAGCGCGACATCGACATGCTCGGGAAGCTGTTCGAGCAGGCTGCGGATCAGCGTGGTCTTGCCGGTGCCGACCTCGCCGGTCAACTGGATGAAGCCGCCGCTTTCGGTGACACCGTACACGAGGTGCGCGAGCGCTTCCGCGTGGCGCGAGCTGAGATACAGGTAGCGCGGGTTCGGCGTGATGGTGAACGGACTTTCCCTGAGCCCGAAGTAGGCGGCGTACATAAGCTTGGGCGGGCGGCTCCCTGCAGCGGTTGATGCTGCCCGCAGCGTGCCGCAACCGGAGCGGTAATGCAACCGTCCGCATCCATGCCGACGGAGGTAAGTGGTTAGCGGTGAGCGGTTAGGGGTCGGGGATCGTCGTTTGAGCCGCGGCGAACAGGTCGTGCTGGTCGTGGGCGGCGAAATCGGAGGCGCCGAGACCCAGCAGGCGCAGCGGGACGTTGGGGTGCGCGGCCAACCAGGCGAGCAGCAGTTCGCGGCCGCGGGCGGCGAGCAGCGCGGCGTCGTTGCCGGGCGGGCGGATGGGGCCTTGACGCGTACGGACGGCGAAATCGGCACGGCGCAGCTTGAGGGTCAGCGTGCGCGGCTTGAGCCGGCGGCGTCTCAGGCGGTCGCTCAGCGCCTTGGCCGCGACATCGAGTTCGCG
>DASSOO010000117.1:0-3132 GCA_035700455.1 Gammaproteobacteria bacterium | reverse complement strand
GCCGCACCGCGGTTGGCGCTGAACAACAGTTCGCTGTAGTTGATTTTGAGATTGACGTCTTGTGGTTGCGCGTCGAGGAGCGCCTTGACAGGCGCGAGCGCCGCGTCGGCCTTGCCGGCCGCCACCAGAAGCCGACCGCGCAGCATCAACGCCTTGAGCCAATGCGGCTTGGCCGTGAGGGCCTTGTCGAGTTGGCGCTGCGCAAGCGCGGTGTGGTCCGCACGTGCCGCAAGCCATGCCAGCGCGTATTGCGCCTCGGGATCGTCCGGGTGGCGGCGCACGATCCGCTGCATGACTTCAAAGCCTTCGTAAGCGCTGGTTTCGACCGCGAGCATGCTGCCCACAACATCGAAGGTGTAGCGCTTGCCGGACGCCATAAGCGTTTCGATTTCGGCCGCCGCCTTGTCGACATCATGCCGCTTGAGTGCCAGCAGCGCGAGGAAATGATGCGGCTCGGAGGCCTTGGGCGCCAGCGTATGCCAGCGCTGCGCGGCATGGGCCGCAAGTTTTATGTCGCTGCCGTGGTAGGCCAGCACCGTCGCGCGCTGCGCGAGTTCCGGATCGCTGGAGATATCCGCCGCCTTGACATAATCTTTGGCAGCCGTGGCCAGATCGCCGCCGACCAACGCCTTCTCGGCCTTGATTACCCAGGCTTCGGCAGCATGCTCATTCGTAGCGGCGCCGGAGCCGGCCGGCGGCGCCCCCGCGCAACCCGCCATGACGGCCGCCAACGCAAGAAGCAAGACAAACCGTGCAGCGGACACGATAAATCCATTCGGCATAAAATTCTGCACCTTATATATCAAGCCGTTCATCATACATGCGAATACCGCCTGCCGCGCGCCGGGTTGCCGCTGCGGCGGTTTTTCGCCCACAATACTACGTTGCCTAATGGAATGCGCCACCGCATGCCGCTATTTGCCCTCGGACTTAACCACACCACTGCGCCGGTCGCCATTCGCGAGCGCGTAAGCTTCGATGCTGCCGCGGTGCCGCCGGCGCTGGCGGAACTGCTGTCGCTGCCGGGTGTCGACGAGGCGGTCATTGTCTCGACCTGCAACCGTACCGAAGTCTATTGCGCGCTGGTTGCGGACGCGGCATTCGAGCTCGAAAACTGGCTCGTCGAGGCTGCGGATGTGCCCGGCGACGACGTGCGCGGCCGCCTGTACCGACTGCACGGCGAGGCCGTTGTCCGCCATCTGCTGCGCGTTGCCGGCGGCCTCGATTCGCTGGTACTCGGCGAGCCCCAGATTCTCGGCCAGATCAAGCAGGCTTACGACGTGGCACGCGGCACCGGCGCCGTCGGCCCGATGCTGCACCGGCTGTTCCAGCACGCGTTCTCGGTTGCCAAGGAAATTCGCTCCGACACCGGCATCGGCGAAAGCCCCGTCTCGGTCGCCTTCGCGGCGATCACGCTGGCGCGGCAGATTTTCGCCGGCTTCGACAAGCTGACCGCGCTGCTCGTCGGTGCCGGCGAAATGATCGAGTTGACCGCCAGGCACCTCAAGGAACAGCGCATCGGCCGCATGATTATTGCCAACCGCAGCGTCGAACGGGCCCGGGCGCTGGCGGCGGAGTTCCACGCCTACGCAATCAACCTCACCGATCTCGACGCGCACCTCGGCGAAGCCGACGTGATCATCGCTGCGACGGCCAGCAGCGAGCCGTTGCTCAACCGGCGCCAGGTCGAACAGGTACTCGCGGCGCGCAAGCACAAGCCGGTTTTCATGATCGACCTCGCGGTGCCGCGCAATATTGCGCCCGACGTTGCGGAGCTCGACGACATCTATCTTTATACGGTCGACGACCTCGGCCGCGTAATCGATGCAGGCTTGAAGTCGCGCCAGGCGGCAGCGGTCCAGGCCGAGGAAATCGTCGAAGCCCAGGTCGGTCGCTTCGGCCATCTGCTGCGTACGCTGGATGCCGTGCCGACGATCCGCGGCATCCGCAGCCGCATGAACGACGCGCGCGACCGCACGCTGGAACGCGCGCTGCAGATGATCGAGATCGGTCATTCGCCCGAAGACGCGCTGAGCTATCTCGCCAACACGCTCACCAACCGCATGCTGCACGTCCCGACCGCGAAGCTGCGCAACGCCGGCCAGGAAGGCCGCGCCGAAATCATCGCTGCCGCGCACGAGCTTTTCGATATCAAGGACGATAACGCGTGAACGCCGTCTGTTTTTTTGTTCTCTTCGCCCGAACCCCGAATCCCGAACCCCGTTCTTTACCTTGAAGCCATCCATTCACGCCAAGCTTGAAGCGCTCGCGGAGCGTTTCGAGGAAGTCGGCGGGCTGATGTCCGACGCCGGCGTCATTGCCGACCAATCGCGATTTCGCGCGCTGGCGCAGGAATACGCGCGGCTGGAGCCGGTCGCGGCGGCGTTCGCGGATTACCTTCGTGCGGAGGCCGACATCAAAAGTGCCACCGAAATGGCCGCGGACAGCGATCCGGCGATGCGCAAGCTCGCCGATGAAGAACTGCGTGCGGCGAAAGCGCGGTGCGAGGCACTGGAACCGGAATTGTTGCGGCTGCTGCTGCCGCGCGACGAAGCCGATGCCGGCAACGCCTATCTGGAAATCCGCGCCGGCACCGGCGGCGACGAGGCGGCGCTGTTTGCCGGCGATCTGTTTCGCATGTACGCGCGCTACGCGGAATCGCGGCGCTGGCGCATCGAGATCCTCAGCGAAAGCGAAGGCGAGCACGGCGGCTACAAGGAGATCATCACGCGCGTCGTCGGCGACGGCGCGTACGGCCGGCTCAAGTTCGAGTCGGGCGTACACCGTGTGCAACGCGTACCGCAAACCGAGTCGCAGGGCCGCATTCATACGTCGGCATGCACGGTGGCGATCCTGCCGGAAGTCACCGAGATTGACGACATCGACATTAATCCGGCGGACTTGCGCGTCGACACTTATCGCTCTTCCGGGGCCGGCGGCCAGCACGTCAACAAGACCGATTCAGCCGTGCGCATCACGCACCTGCCGACCGGCGTCGTCGTCGAGTGCCAGGACGAGCGCTCGCAGCACAAAAACCGTTCGCGCGCGCTGTCGCTGCTGAAAGCGCGATTGATGGCAGCCGAGCGAGAGAAGCGCGACAAAGCGGAAGCGCATTCGCGCAAGCTTCAGGTC
>DASSOO010000116.1:0-2821 GCA_035700455.1 Gammaproteobacteria bacterium | reverse complement strand
CGTGGTGGTGGCGGACGTGGCAGATTTGTGGGCGCTGGAGCGCGCCCACGCCGTCAACGGCAAGTATCACGTGCTCGGCGGCACGCTGTCGCCGCTCGACGGTGTCGGCCCGCAGGACCTATCGATCGATGCGCTGATTTCGCGCGCGCACGAGACGCCGGTGAAAGAGGTGATCCTGGCGCTCAACGCGACCGTCGATGGTCAGACCACGGCGCATTACATCACCGAACTTTTAGCCGATGCCAAGGTGAAGGTGACGCGGCTTGCGCATGGTGTGCCCGTCGGCGGCGAGCTCGACTATCTCGATGAGGGAACGCTCGCCGCCGCGATCAAGCAGCGGACGTTATTCTAGACCGCTTCCGTAAGCCTCAACCGCGCCGTAGGCCGCGGGTGCACCGTAGGGCGCTGGCGCCATGTAGACGGGCCTTGCAAGGCCGTCGGGTCCGACAGCGACATGCGAGCAATCGCCGTACTTGTTCAAGTGCGTGTTGTTGTTATAGGAATTGTGCGAGTAATAATAATTGCAAACGCCGTCGTCGTAACGGACGTTCGTCCAGCTACCGTTGGATTCTCGATAGATGTACGGCTTGTGCCAGTCCGCTGCGGCCGGCAGTGACGAAGCAATAACGCCGGCGAGCGCGCAACCCAGCACCGAAAGTTTCAAGTTCAGACGCATGGCAGCCTCCTTCAAGTAACTGGGGCCAAACGCCTGCGCCGGACCATCGTTCCGCGTGTCGAAGTTTCATGATTGTGGCGACGATGTGCGACCGCGTCTTCTTTATGACCGCTTCGCGGACAGCGTTGCGAAATGTCCGCCACGTTGCAGCCAGGCGAGCAAGATGAAACTTGGTATGCTGGCGGCAACGCAGATGACGAAATACCACATCCAGCCAGTTGCCGCCGCGATATAGCCGGAACCCAACGCGAGCACCGTGCGCGCCAATGCAAACAGCGCGGTCAACAAGGCGTATTGCGTGGCCGTATGCAGCGGATTGCCGCAAAGCGCGGAAAGATACGCGACGAAAATCACGGTTCCGATGCCGCTGGTGAAATTCTCGGCAGTGATGGCGAAAGTCAGCCAGGCTACGTCCCGGCCGACAACGGCCTGCCACGCAAAGGCGAAGATCGCTACCGCCTGCAGAATGCCGCCGATCCAGAGGCTGGTCGCCATCGGCAAGGCACGCGCCAGAAAGCCGCCGGCAAAGCCGCCTGCAATCGCCGCGGCAAATCCGACGCCCTTGATGATGGTGGCGAGCTCGACGCGGGTGAATCCGGTCTCGAGAACGAATGGCGTGGTCAACGCGCTCGCGAGCGTGTCGGCAAATTTGAAAAGCATCACGAAGGCCAGCACCACGATGGCCATGTCGCGTGACAGGAACTCGGAAAAACTGGCAATGGCCGTGTCGCTCACGCGTTTCCATGAGCTTTCGCGTGCATGCGCCGAACGGTCGGCGGCGGCAGTTTCTGATTTGCCCGGCTCCCTGGCCAGCAGTGTCGCAATAATGCCAACGAGGACCAGGGCCGACATCGCAACGAAAGTGGCGCGGTAGGCTGCCTGTTTGTCGAGCCCGAACTGCATCAAACCGCTCACCAGGAACAACGCGCCGGCGCTCGAAACCAGGACCGCAATCCGATAAGCGGCAACGTAAGACGCCATGCCTGCGGCCTGCTCGTTTTCCGGCAGGCTTTCGACGCGAAACGCGTCGATGACAATGTCCTGCGTCGCCGACGCGGTCGTGACCAGCAAGGCGGCGCCGGCGACAAGCCATGGCGCAGAGGCCGGGTCGTTGATCGCCAGCAATATGATCGAGATTATCAGCAGGATTTGCGTCAGCATGAGCCAGCCGCGGCGGCGTCCGAGCAGCCGTGAGAGCAGTGGCACGTCGAGCGCGTCGACCGCCGGCGCCCATAGCGGCTTTGCCCAATAGGGCGTCCCCACAGCGGCGAACAGGCCGATGGTCCGGATGTCGACGCCGGTTTCCGTCATCCAGGCCTGCAGCGTCTGCCCCGCCAGCGAAAACGGCAGTCCAGCCGAAAAACCGAGCAGGAGGACGATCAATACGCGCGGCTTGAAGTAGACGGCCACGCCGTCGAACCATGAGGGTCGCGGTTGCGCGTCAGGCGACATGGTCATGGTTATTCGCCGGCTTCCAGCTTGTGCCGGATCGGCGCCTGAATGACTTCGGCGCTCGGCGGCGGCTCATCGTCGAACTCGACGCTTTGAATTCTGTCGCCGCGGTTCACGATCTTATCCGCCGAAATGACGATCTGCTTGATATCGGCGTTGGCCTGTCCAAAATGCTTGTCGAGATTGTCGACGCGGTCGCGCAGGCGCTGCACGTCGGTGATCAGGTGCCCGACCTCGGCAAGGATCTTGTCGGCGGCCTCGCGCATCTTCGCATCCTTGCGGATCTGCTGGATCACCTGGATGGCCAGCATCAGGAGCGAAGGTGAAACGATGATCACCTTGGCGCGATAGGCCTTCTGAAAAATGTCGTCGAAACCGTCGTAGAGTTCGGCATAGATCGATTCCGACGGAACAAACATCAGCGCCATATCCTGGGTTTCGCCCGGGATCAGATATTTTTCCGCAATGTCGCCGACGTGTTTGGCGATATCTCCGCGTACGCGGGCGATCGCGAGCTTGCGCTCCTCATCGCCTTTTGCCTCGCGAAACGCGGTCACCGCCTCGAGCGGGAACTTGGCGTCGATGACGAGAGACGGCCCGTCGGGAAGGTGCACGACGCAATCGGGGCGCGCTCTATTGGAGAGCGTCGCCTGGAATTCATAGCAATCCCGCGGTAGCCCGTCCTGAATAATC
>DASSOO010000115.1:0-5328 GCA_035700455.1 Gammaproteobacteria bacterium | reverse complement strand
CGTTCAGGAGCACTGCCTGCTGCGGCGTCCATTCGTCGAAGCCGGCGAAAATCAGCCGTTGCGGCAGTTCCAGGTGCGCCAGTTCATCGCGCAGCCAGTCCGGCAGCCGCGCCGCGTCGAGCCAGCCTTCACGCGCGCACCGCGCGTCGAATGCACGCGCCCAGGCGACGAAGGCCGCGCTGTCGTCGCCGCCGGAGCCAAGCCGCGCGAGCGGCACCCGCCACGCCTGGCACAGCCGCCAGGCTTCGGCGGCCGTCTCGGCCGCGGCCCACGGTTGCAGCAAATCGCCGCCGGCTGCCGAATCGCGAATCAGCCGCGCCCAAACAGCCTCGCTCTGCGCCGGTGTCAGCAGTTGCACTTTGCAGGTGGGCGCACCGGTAAAAAACGCATCGCGGCGCGCGGCGTAGAGGCGGTTGAGCCACGCTCCGAATGGCAGAACCGGCGGCGTCTCCCACGCGGTGTCGCCCGCGCCGCGGTGCTTTTCGGCGACGAGTTCGCGCAGGCGGCGCGCGAGGCGATCATTGACCGTGACGACGGTAGCGCCTTCCGTCAATGCTTCCGCGAGATGCTTCAACGACACCGGTACGCCCTTGAATTGGCGGCGATTTGCCCCGAGGTATGGCTTGAACCTCCCCGAGGGACGCGATGCAACTTATTGATTCGAAAATGCTCCAAGGGGACAATGCAATCAGAAAGCATTTTGCTCAAGGGTAAGCCATGGCCAGAAATTTGATGAAATCCACGAACCCGGCCTTTCGCACCAGCGCGTTCCGCGGCCTGCCGCAGGTCGGCATCGGCGAGGCGATGACCGTCAAGGGCGCGATCAACAAAACGATCGTGCTGTTCGTGCTCCTGCTGATTACCGCCGGCTGGGTCTGGAGCCGCTATACTACCGGCGGACCGGCCGCGGTGCAGCCCTTTATGCTGGGCGGCCTCTTAGGCGGTCTGATTTTCGCGTTCGCGACCATTTTCAAGCCGACCTGGGCGCATATCACCGCGCCGCTGTACGCGATTCTCGAAGGGCTCGCGATCGGCGGCATTTCCGCGATGTACAACGCGCACTCGCACGGCATCGTAATCCAGGCCGTGGCACTCACCTTTGGCGTGATGGCGGTTATGCTGTTTCTGTACCGCTCGGGCATCATCAAGGTGACCGACCGTTTCCGCATGGGCGTGTCCGCCGCGATCGGCGGCATCTTCCTGTTCTACATGGTGACGTGGATCGTCAGCTTCTTCGGCGTCAATACGACACTGCTGTTCGGGGGCGGCACGCTGGCGATCGGCATCAGCCTTCTGTGCGCGGCGGTCGCTGCGCTGAGCCTGGTGCTTGACTTCGACATGATGGAGCGTGCCGCCGCGGCTGGCGCACCACGGAACATGGAGTGGTACACCGGCTTCGCGCTGATGGTGACCCTGGTGTGGCTGTATATGGAAATCCTGCGGCTGCTGGGGAATATGCGCCAATAGCAAGTCAGTGGTACGTGGTTAGCGGTCAAGGTGCGTAGCGATCTCCTTGGCCACTAACCACTCGCCGCCAGCCGCTCACCCGTCTTCTATTACCCCCTTTAGAAACACCTTCACCGCACTTTTGATGTAGGCATCGACGCGTGCCGGCGGCGGGCGCACGTCGATGCCCAGCAGTGCGCGTGTCTGCAGCGGGCCGCCGAGCATCGCAAAGAACTGTTCGGCCGCGATGCGCGGTTCCGGGACATGCATCAGGCCTTGTGCCGTCTGATCGCGCAGGTAGTCGGACAGTGTCGCGACGAGAACCGCGGGGCCGGAACGATAATACGTCTCGCCCAGTTCCGGTGCGCGTTGCACCTCGATCATCAGCGTCCGGTATAACGCCAGAGTATCCGGCGCAAGCATCTGCTCGACATATGCGCGCGCCAGCCGGTACAACACCGTCTGCGGACGACCGGATGCCGCCCGCTGTGAGCGCAGCGTGCCCAGCAAACCGCGGCAGCGACCGCGAATAATCGCCCCAAACAACTCGTCCTTACTGCCGAAGTGGTTGTAGACGGTCTGCTTCGAGACGCCCGCGCGCGCGGCGATCGCGTCCATGCTTACCGCCGGAAAGCCCGCCTCCAGAAACAGGTTCTCGGCGGCGGCGACGATCGCCTCGCGCTTTTCGGGGCGCGGCGTGCTCATTGCACCGCGCCGCCTTTAGGCAGTACGTTCTCGGCCACCAACCCGCCGGTAGCCGCCTTGAGTGCGTAGGCTGCAACGCGCATGTCACGCTCAGCGCGCACGCGGTTGACACGCGCGCTGAGCAGATCCTGCTGTGCATTCAGCACGTCAAGCTGAGTGCGCTCGCCGACACGGTGCTCATTGACCACGCCCTGAAACGCGATCTTGGCTGCATCGATCTGCGCGCTGATCGACTTCAACGCCGCGCGCGCCGTCTGGTACGCCTGCCATGCGCGCGTCGCTTGTTCGGACGCCGCCCGCTGCGCATCGATCATTTGTTCATGACTCTGCTCTGCCAGATGATGCGCGTGACTCTTCTGCGCCGAGAGCGCACCGCCCTGATAAATCGGCACGGTCAGACTGAGCATGATCGAGCCGGTATTCAGCTGCGAAAAGCCGAACTGTGGATCGTTCGCGTGCAGGTATGAGCCGTTCAGTGAAATTGACGGCGAGAACCGGCTGTTGAGCGTATCGACGTGATATTGCGCCGCCCGCTCGGCGTAACGAGCGGCGACAACCGGATAATTCTGTCCGGCAAGACTGAGTGCTTCGCTCAGCGAGGCCGGGAGGTCGCGTAGCGCGGCTGGTTGCTCGAGATTTTCGGGCTCCACGCCGATTACACGCCGATAGCTCGCCTTGGCTTCGCGCAAAGCCCCCTCGGCCTGGATGACTTCCGCACGCGCGCCGGCGAGCCGCGCCTGCGACTGTGCTACGTCAGTGCGCGTCGCCTCGCCATGGTCGAAGTTCGCTTGTGCAGACTTCAATTGCTGTTCGAGCACGTGGACATTGCGCTTTTCGAGGTTCAGCACAGCTTTGTTCGTCAGCACGTCGAGATAAACCTGAGCCGCGCTCAAAAACACCTGCTCTTCTGTTCCATCGAGTGTAGCCTGCTGTTCCGATACCAGGCTGTGCGCCTGGTTAAGCGCCGCGGTGGTACGTCCACCTTCATACAGTGGCTGCTCGACCTCAAGGCCCACGGCGCTGCCGTGCAGCGTCAGCGGCAGCACCGACGGCTGGCCTGGCTGCGAAAACGCGGCGAAGGCACTTGAGAACTTCCCATCCATGTGCGTGCGACCGTAACTCCCGGTAACGCTTACCCTCGGCTTCCAACCGCTTTCGACGGTGTCGACCTGGTCTTTCGCCGCATTGAGTGCCTGACGCTGCGCCGCAAGCTGCGCATTATTTTGGTAAGCGGCGGTGAGCGCCTGGTCGATGGTGGTTGCGCCGGCGGCCAGCGGCAACAGCATGGCGACCAGGAACGGGAACGACAGAAGCCGCGACAGGCCGAGGCGCCCGCCGGCTGCGGAATGATGGGTCATACGCAAGAACCTTCTAGCATGTGATAATAGACTGGACTGTCCAGTCTATTATAGTCACAGTGAAGCTCGACTGCAATGATCGGAAGACAACGGCTGGGCGGCGTCGGCCTACCCCGGAGAGAGTCGACTCAAACCATCGCGCATCCAGCGCCCAAGCATCCCGGCAAGCCACTCACCGTGCCGATCCGTTTCCCGTGTGGACGCCTCCGCGAGCAGCACGGCGCCATAAACGCGTGCAAGCGTACATGCGAAGCGGCGTGCATGACGTTCGCGCTCGTCAGCCTCGACGCGTTCCATCCGCGCCCCGTGCTCGACGATCGCCTGAATGCCGGCTTCGATCCGACCGCGCGTTGCCGGCGGGGCGGCAATCAGTCGGCGTCGGGCGTCGTCCGTGAGAATTTGCAGCAGCTCCGGCCGCTTGAGCGCGCGGAGCACGTCGAGCGCGAGCACGTTCGTCGTCCCCTCCCAGATCGACAACACCTGACAATCGCGCAGCAGTGCCGGCAGGCCGGTGTCTTCGATGTAACCCTGGCCGCCGAAACATTCCAGTACTTCGCTCGCGACCGCGATCGCCTGCTTCGCCGTATACAGTTTGACAACCGGTGTCATCAACCGCAGCAGGCCACGCTCGTTGTCGTCGGCGAGGCTGCATTCGTCACGGCCGAGCAACCGCCCCATCTCGAAGACCAGGTGAAAAGCACCGGCGAACTCGGCATCGAGATCGACCAGGGTTTCGGCATGCAGGGGCTGGTCGCAAAGTAATCTGCCAAACGCGCGCCGTCGACCGGCATAATCGCGTGCCAGTGCGATACCGCGGCGCATAAAGCCCACCGCGGCGACGGCATTGTACAGCCGCGTGATGTTGAGGATCGTACTGATCTCGGCGATGCCGCGCCCGCGCTCGCCGACAAGCACCGCCGGCGTCCCTTGCAACGTCAATTCGGCCGTCGGCAGCGCGCGTGTGCCGAGCTTATCCTTGAGGCGGTGCAAGAAAATGTTGTTGAGCATGCCGCTCTCGTCGCGCAGCTTGAGACAAAAAAGGCTCAAGTCTTCGTCGCGCCAGCCACCCTCTTCCACTCGCGCCAGCGTAATCGCGATCTCGCCGGTTGTCGCCGATGTGAACCATTTGGTTCCGGACAGGCGCCAGCCTTCACCCTCGCGGCACGCGACCGTGTGCGATGTGCGAACGTCGGAACCGCCGGTCCGTTCCGTCATCCATTGACCGGCCGTCCAGAACGTCTCCGCATCCCGGCTGATCAGGTGTGGCAGGACGCCGCGCTTGAGATCATCATTGCCGAATAATTCGATGACACGCGCCGCGCCATCCGTCATGGATAACGGGCACGACGCGAGTGCCGACGACGGGTGATACAGGTATAACCGCGCAAACTGGTGCACGCGGGAATACTCCCGGTGTTCGCGTTCGTAAGCGGTCGCGACAATGCCCTCTTCCGCCGCAACCTTGTGCAGCGCGCGCCAGCCGCGTGCGGTATCGATCGCGTCGATTCGTCGCCCCCACGCGTCGTACGGAACGTGCACCGGCGGATGCGCCTCCGCATCCGCCGCCATTTCGATCATGTCGGTCACCGCACGCAGTCCGAGTTTTTGCAGGCCCGGTTCGATGTTCGCCAGCGTGTCATGTGGCAGTACGTGCGCAAGCCAGCGCCGCAGTACTTCGTCGCTTTCATACTGATTTTCAAGCCGCGGCGGCGCCTGAAAAAACTCGTCCATATACAGGGATTCCCATGGTTGACCGCGGGTGGGCCGTCTGTCGGCGGATTATTCCGCCCATCCCGTTATCGCTGGCCCGGCCAAAACT
>DASSOO010000114.1:0-7228 GCA_035700455.1 Gammaproteobacteria bacterium | reverse complement strand
ATCGTTCAGTAGGTCGGCATAGAGCTTGATCCAAGGCGGCCGGCGGTCCTTGTAATGCTGGAATCGCTCTAGATTTTTGACGCGGAATCGCACCGTCATTGGCAACAATCTCCGCTAAAGCACTGGAATCTAGGGAAAATGCCTATATACTTGGGCGTGTAAGATGTGCTTACATTGTCGGCCAGATTTTGCAGGTGACGTAAATTTCGCATGACAATCAGGCGGAAATGTGACCCCGGCTTACGCTGCACCCGGCAGCATTTGTACGGTCGCGTCCGGGTCCCACCGATCCGGGCGCATGTCGTGCAGCGTCAACGCCAGGCCAAGCCGCTGGGCTTCGCGGGCGAGTTCAATCGCTCGGTCCTCCGGGATACGGGGCCACTGAGAAACAGCCTGCGAACTGATGCCGAGCGCATCGGCAACTTTGCCGACACCGCCGAAAGCAGCAATGGCCGCCTGTTTTCCGGAGCGATGCGCTTGTGAAATGTCCATGAGGCGGCAGTGTAAGCGGTACTTACGTTTGATTGCAACAGGTGTTTGTAAAAATTACGACTTTAGAAGGAGCAGGAGAGCTGCCATGACCACCGGGCAACGGATTAAATGGGCGCGAAAGCGCGCGAAAAAGACGCAAATAGACCTCGCAAAGGCGTGCGGCGTGGACCGCGGGACGGTCTCGCAATGGGAAAGCAGCAAGATCAAGAATGTCGCGCCCGAGCACATGCGCATCATCGCTCGCGAGACGCAAACAGATTTGCAGTGGCTGACCTACGGCATCGGCAGTCCCGACAAGGGCGATGACGACATCATCCAGATGGTGCCGTTAATCGAATGGGAAGAGGCCGAGCAATACTCACGAGAAGGCGCGCAGGACAGCGGCGTCAGCCGGCGCTATATGGACGCGCATATGCGGCTGGGCCCCAACGCCTACGCGCTGACCGTGACGGCGGACGATAACTTCAACCCTGCCGCCGGCGACGGCCTGCCGCCTGGCGCGGTGATCGTGGTCGACCCCGAAGCCGAGCCGGAGCCCGGCCGGATCGTCATTGTGCACGAGCCGGGCGCGCGTCTGCCGCATGCCGGCAAGCTGGTCGAACGCGGCGCCAAGCAATACATCGAACCGCTCAATCCGCGCTATGACGCTTCACCGCTGGAGAAGGACACAACCGTGCTGGGGTCCGTCCGGCGGATGAGACTCGACAGAACGTACGACTAGCCGGCATCCGGCACCTGCTCCCTGATTGAGGCGCCTTCGGGCGCCTTTTTTATGCCCGGATTAGGGGTTGACTCGTATGTAAGTGTTGCTTACCATAGAGGGTAGAAATACAAACCCCGGCCCGGCCGGGAAGGACAGCGAGGGAAGAACCCATGCACAGTCAAGCAACACAAGCCATGAACACGCGCCCCGAAGTCGTGCCGATGCCGACGCATCCGCAGATGATGGCGCGCATCCGCGTACGCGCTGCCGAAACGGCAAGCCGCTACCTCAGCCTCTACAAGCTGATCAACAACGGCGATCAGCGACTGGACGTGGCCATCGTCGTCGCCTACCAGCATGCCGCCGGATACTACGGCGACGACGCGCTGCGCGCCGCGTACGCTCTGGCCGATAACGCGTGCGACGAGGCGCGGCTGGAGTCGGTGCGCAAAACCGGCCCGGCACGCACCGTCTGCGAGCTCTCGGCGCTGATCGCAGAGGCCGTCATGAGCGCGCTGCGCCCGGTCGTCGATCCGACCGACGCGGCGAGCTTCGTGCGCGCGATCGAAATGTATCGGCAGATTGGAGTCGGCGCATGAGCGCCGTGGTGACCGGTACCGGCGGAGAAATGGCTGCGTTGGGCGCCGGGCATTCGGTGCTGGGCGAGCGCGCGGTACGGATCCCGACCGGCGGCAAGATTCGCGCCGGGATCAAGGTGCTGACATCGGCCGCCGCGCGGAACAAGAAGGCCGGCGACATCTACGCCGTCGGCGTGGATCGCGGCGAGTCCTACGCCAATATCGAAAAACGCCTGCGCGCCGAGTGCGGCTTCGAGCGCTCGCCGCTCACGCCCCGCAACGTGCCCTATTTCACCGTACGCCGCAGCGACTTCGCCATGCCGGAAGTCGCGGACACGATCATGGAGTTGTATGGCGAGGAACGCGAACAAGGCTTCCATCTATACCGGTTCCCCGTCGTGTTCCCGGTCGATAGCTGGCAGGCGGTCATGCCCCATGGCCTCAAGACCTACACCCGCAACCAACTGCTGTACTGGTCGGAATACGGCCCAGACGGCGCCCGCTACTGCAAGACGCGCCAGCAGCCGCAGCAGGATACCCGCAACCGCCGCGCACACCGCGCCTTTGGTGGCCGTCCGGAGGTGCTGCGCCCGGAGAACGGCGGAATTTGTGACCCGGATAACTGCCCGCAGTATCAGAGCCGCCAGTGCAACCTGTCGGGCTCGCTGCTGTTTTTCATCCCGAACGTGCCCGGATCGTCCGCGATCGAACTGCCGACCACCAGCTTCTACAGCATGCAGCAGGCGCGCCAGAAGATGGAAATGGTCGCGTTCATCCGCGGCGGCAAAATCAGCGGCACGGTTAACGGTCAGCCGATCTTCTATCTGACCAAGGCGCAGCGCGAAGTATCGATGCTGGACCCGAAAACGGGCGAGCCGAAGAAGGTCAAGCAGTGGCTGATCGAACTGGAAGCCGACGTCGACATGACCGCCCTGTTCCGCGCCGGCGAGCAGTGGGCGCGGCTGGAGTCGGGCCAATCAGCAGCCGCGCTGCTGGAGGGGCCTGCCGGCGAAACCGACGGCGACTATTCCGAATTCGATGACGCCGACGAAGCGGCCGGCGAGCCGGAAGAACCGGAAGCAACCGATCCGCCGCCGGCTGAGCCTCTGCCGCCCAGCGATGCCGACAAGGAATCAACCAAGGCGGCGCGCCGCGCGGTCATGGAGCGGATCGAAGCCCTCGGCATCACGCCGGACGCCATCACCGCCTACGGCGAGCGCGAGCATGGCGAAGGCTGGAGCGCCAATCTGGCCGCGCTCAACAAGCTGGCGGAGACGCTGGACCGCGCCGCCGACGATGCCGACCTGCTGGCGACGATCAAAGCCGCCAACGAGGTGCCGTTTTGAACGCGCCGGGACTGATCATCGAGCGCAGCGACCTTGACGCTATCGGCAAGTTCGTCAGCGCCGAAAACCATCGCCGCCGCCTTATGGACGTCGGCCCGGAAGGCAAGCGTGAGGACGATTATCGCCGCTGGTATGAATCTCTGAAGCATGCCGAGGCGGTCGCCGAACTGTACGCCCGCGCCCTGCTGCCGGTCGCGCAACAGATCACGGACCTGGCGGAGCGGCATCCGAATAACGACGGTCTGTTCGTTTTGCCAGCGCGGCGGGAACTGGCGGCGATAAAAGGGGGAAAGACAACATGAAAGTTGCCCATATTTCCGATGTTCACTACGCCGCGGAAACGCTGAAAGAGGTCGACCGCTGTTTTACCTTTGCGGTCGACGCCGCGATAGAGCGGGAATGCGAGACCGCCATCCTCTCCGGAGACTTGTTCGACCACAAGGTCGACCTGCACACGCCGGCGGTCAATGCCGTGCTGACGCAGGTCAGGCGGCTGGCGGACACCATGCCGGTGTTGATCCTGCAGGGCACCTATTCGCATGACGCGCCCGGATCACTGGACGTGTTCAAGCACATCGGCGGACGATTTCCCGTGCACGTGGCGGATCGCATCGGGCAAGTCTCGCTATATCGGGACGAAAAACAGAATCTACGCTGGCGCGCCAGCGATAACTGGCGATTCGAACGGATTCTCGCCGATACACTGCTTCTGGTGTCCTGCCTGCCGTCCATCAACAAGGGCGAGGTCGCGGCCAAGCTCGAATCCGTTGGCGACGCCGCCACGGCCGTCGGCGATGCCGTATGCGAACTCATGCAAGGCTGGGCGCCGAACAATTCGCAAGCCCGCGCCGTCGGTGTTCCAACAATCGTCACATCGCACGGCACCGTGACAGGCTGCGTCACGGAACACGGCTGCCCGATGGCCGGGCTCGACCATGAATTTACCACCGGCTCCCTGTTCGCCGCCGACGCAAGCGCGGTCATGCTGGGCCATATCCATGCTCACCAAGAATGGGAACAGGACGGCCGGCGCATCGCGTATCCCGGCTCCGTCGGCCGGCTGCATTTCGGCGAAATGCAGGATAAGGGCATGCTGATATGGGACGTCTCCGCCGATCACGCCGACGCCGAATTCATTGTCACGCCCGCCAAGGTGCTGCTGCAGGCCGACTTCGACGGCGCGCCCGACATGGACGAACTGGCCACATTGGCTGAGAAATCCGCAGGCGCGCACGTCCGCGTGCGCTATCAGATCGACGAAGAATTCCGCAGCACGGTCGACAAGAAAGCCATCGAAAAGCTCTTCATGGATGCCGGCGCCGAAGTCTGCAAGGTCGAAGGCCGCGTCAACCCGATCCAGCGCAGCCGCGCCAGCGGCATGAACAAGGCGCTGACGCTCGCCGACAAGGTGAAAAAGTGGGGCGAGGTCACCGAGACCGAAGCCGATCCGCTGGTTGAGCGTCTGGCGCTGCTGGAAAGTACCAACGTCGATCAGATTGTTTCCGACATCGTCTCTTAGGAGAGAGCAACATGACCAATTATTCCGCTTCGCCACTAGAGGCAACTGGTGCGCTTGGAGACTGCCATTCAAGTGTCGACGACATCAGTAAAGTCCAAGCAGAGCTTAATGCCCTGGCAGCTTCAAATGACGTCATTGAAAAGATTTCAATCGAACTCGAAAAGCGCTTGACGCCAGTGCTAAGGCCGTCCAACCCGGAAAAAACAACCGGAGCCTCAGAAGCCAAGGAAAGTTGTTTATTGGTAACCCTGCTGTATAAACAGCGCGTCCATTTGGATGCGGCTACGGAGCGTTTGTTAGGGATCCTGAACCGGCTGGAACTGTAAGGCATGAACCCCAAAAAACTGACCCTCCGAAACTTCCACGGCATCCGCTCCGGCCAGAATCGAGACGAACTGGTGTTCGATTTAGATCGACTGGTAAGCGATGCGGAACTGGTCGCCATTATCGGCGACAACGGCACAGGCAAGACAACAATCATAGACAACCTTATTCCATATCGATTGATGCCAAGCCATGCCGGCGGGTTTACACCCGGCTCATTCTCGTACTACGACCATGTTTATGGATCGGAAGCCCTGAAGGAACTCATTTGGGAGCACGACGACGTCGTTTACCGCTCGACGCTGGTCTTCAAAATGCCGGGCAAGACGCGCAAGACCGAGTGCTACCTGCACGTCGCCAATGGCGACGGCTGGGATCCGTACACCGCGCCCGACGGCACGATCAGCGACGGCAAGACCGACACCTACGACCGCTGTGTCGAAGCCATCCTCGGCTCGCCAGAAATGTTCTTCACGTCCGCCTTCGCGGCCCAGAATCGCAAAACCCTGTCGAACTACGGAAACGGCGAAATAAAGGGCCTCATGTCCGAGCTGCTGGGGCTCGACCGCGTGCTGGCGCTCGGCAAGAAGGCGAGCGATGTCGCCAAGGGTCTGCGCGCGCACTACGCCGCGATGAGCGACAGCATCGAACGGCTGGCGTCGGCCGAATCGCAGCGCGACACCGCAACTGCCGACCTTGCGCGCGACCGCGCCGGCCTGGCCGACGCGCAGAAAACCCGCCAGTCCGCGCGTGACGGCGTGCAGCAGGCAACGCGCGAACTGGCGGACCTGCAGGCGAGCCAGAACGCTAACGCCGAGGTTGAGGCGCGCCGTGCCGAACTGCAAACGCGGCTGCAAACGACGCAGACGAGTGCCAACCAGGCCGCCGCCGAAATCCGCGCCGACATTAGCGCGGCCGACAAAGCAGCCTACGACGATTGCCAGTCGCTGCGCGCCGACATCATGCAGATCGACGTGCGCACCGAGTCGCTGAAAAAGGGTATTGAGAAGCAACAGGCACTACTGGACCGCAAGCCGGAGATTGACGCCGCCGCAGCGCGCAAGCAGGCATTGGAGGCGAAAGAGCCGGCGCAGGTCGCCGCGCTTGAGGCCGCGCGCCAGAAGGCCGAAGACGTGCAGGCGAAGCGCGCGGAAATGGACCGGCTCGGCGAACGGCTGACGGCCAAGGCCGCGGCCGGCAAGGACGCCGCCGCCGCGCTCGCGCAGCTCAAGGCGCGCATCGGCCTGATCGGCGAAGTGCCGTGCGCCGGTACCGAATTGCAAAACCGCTGCCAGTTGCTGAGCAACGCGATTGAGGCGCGCGATTCCATTCCGGCGGCGCAGCAGAAGGTCGACGAACTGCGGAGCGAATATCAGACGCTGCTGGCGCGCCACCAGGCGATCAAGGCGGACGTTGAGAATACCGGCGACGTCAATGGCGACGTGCGCGCCGCCGACGCCGCGCTCAACGAACTGCGCCAACTTGTAAGCGATACTGACAAGTTGCTCGCGCTGCGCGAATCGCTCGAGCACGCTGCCGCATCGATCGCCGACGCGCAAAAAGAAATCCGCGCGCTGGCCGACGACAAGGCGATCAAGGCAGGTCGGATCGAGAAGCGCAATGCGGAAGCGGCCGAGCGCAAGGCGGCACTGGAAGAACGTCAGGCGTTACAGAAATCCGCCGCCGACAAGACGCTCCAGCAGATCCAGGACGAACTGGACAAGCTGCCGGCGCCGGCCGACGCGACCATACTGGATGCCGCCGAAAAAGCGGTTGAGGACGCCGACGCGGCGCTGTCGCGCGCGGAACAGCAGATCGAAGCGCTCAACGCCGCCATCGCGACGGCCGAGGCGAACCAGAAGACCGCCGAGACGGAAATCCAGCGGTTGCAGCACATCAAGAGCATCGCCACGCGGCTCGAAACCGAAATCGCCCATTGGTCGACACTCGCCAAGGCGCTGAGCAACGACGGCATCGTGGCGCTGTCGATCGACGACGCCGGCCCTACGCTCGCGAGCTTGACGAACGACCTGCTCACCAGCTGCTACGGGCCGCGGTTCACCGTCCGGATCGACACCCAGCGCGAGGCGCGCAACGGCAACCTGAGCGAAGCCTTCGACGTGGTGGTGTTCGATGCCGAGCGCGACGACGAGAAGAGCATCCGGCTGGTGTCCGGCGGCGAGGAAGTCTGGCTGAACGAGGCGCTGACGCGCGCCATCGCCCTGTACCAGGCGCAGACCTCCGGCCGGGCCTACGGCTGCCTGCT